>NZ_JBEXEV010000014.1:0-131337 GCF_040606435.1 Micromonospora sp. NPDC005413 | reverse complement strand
AGGTCGGTCACGCCGAGCGCCCGGCGTGCCGCCTCGATCGTCTCCGGGGTGCTGGCCGGCACGATCCGGTCCACCATGGTGCCCGGGCACGCCGGCCGACAAGCGTCCGGCGCCGGCCATCGAGGTCAGTCGGCGCTGGCCAGGCCGATCGCGAACGCCTCCTCCAGGTCGTGCTGGGAGTAGGCCCGGAACGCGATGTGCGACTCGGTGTTGAGCACGCCCGGCACCTTGGAGATGCTGCCCGCGATGACCTGGGCGATCTGGTCGAACTCGCGGACCCGGACGATGGCGATGAGGTCGACGTGCCCGGCCACCGAGTAGACCTCGCTGACGCCGGGAAGGTTGGCCAGGTTCTCTGCCACCTCGGGGATCGCGTCGGTGGCGCAGTCGATCAGCACGATCGCGGTGATCACGGGGCATTTCTCCGTTCGTCGGCGTCGTCGCCCATGCTAGATGTTTCCGCCTGGGCCTGGAGTCGGGAGTCGCCGGGGCTCAGCCGTGCGCGGTCAGGTCGTCCCCGGCCCGGATCGCGTCGCGCAGCCGCTCGCCGTCGCGCACGGTCGCGCCCGGCCAGACCACGGTGCGCCGTACGTCGCCGGCCACCCGCGCGCCCGCGCCGACCACCGACTCCACGCAGCGACCGGTCACCCTGGCGGACGGGTCGACGAGGACACCGCCGGCCGCGGCGTGCAGGTTGGCCGCCAGGTAGTCGGCCGGCGTGCCGGTGTCGTAGAAGGTGCCCGCATAGGGCACCACCTCCAGGGCGCCTGCCGCCTCGGCCGGGCGCCAGACGGCTCGGACCAGGTCGGAGACGACGACCGGCAGGTCGCGGACCAGTCGCCAGGGCAGCAGCGAGAAGCCGGTGAAGCAGTGCCCGGCGAAGGTGCCCGGTGCCGCCGGGTCCGGGGCGGGTTGGCCGAGCAGGCGCACGGTGTGCCCGTCCCAGCCGTCGAGCAGAGCAGCCACGTCCGGGCCCGGGGGAGCCGCCGGGTCGGCGAGGTACGCGTCGGCGTTGCCGACCAGCACCGGCCGCCCGTCGATCCAGTCCCGCAGGTTGGCCACCCCGCCCGCCGTGCCCAGCGGGTCGCCCCGCTCGACGGACAGGTGCGCGCGGTCGCCGACGTGTGCGACCACCTGGTCGCCGAGGTAGCAGGCGTTCACCGCCACCTGGGCGGGACCGACCAGGCCGAGCCCGGCCAGCCGGGCCAACGCCCGGTCCAGCAGTGGCACGTTGCCCACCGGGCAGAGCGCCTTGGGCACCCGTTCGGTGAGCGGGCGCAGCCGGGTGCCCTCGCCGGCGGCGAGCACCACCGCGCACAGCTCCGCCGGCACGCCAGCCGTGCCGGTCATGGCGTGTCGTCAGGAACCGGTGGCGGGAACTGCCCGGCCAGCGGCCCGATGTCGTAGTAGGCGAGCAGTCGGGCGGTGGGCCAGGTCAGCTTGGGCAGGTCGTCCAGCGGGTGCCACGCGGCCTCGAAGACCTCCCCGCCGTCGACCACCAGCTCGGTGCTGGACGCCGGCACCTCCGTCTCGAAGACCATGTCCACCCAGCCCTTGGCGTGCACGATCGCGTTCGGCAATGCCGGGCGCAGCCGGGACGGGGGGAGTCGGACGCCGGATTCCTCGAACAGCTCGCGGGCCGCGCCCACCACCGGGGCCTCACCGCGATTCAGCAGGCCGGCGGGGAGCGACCAGCCCTTGCCGGGCGGCTGGCGCAGCATCAGCAACCGGCCCGCGCCCGTCGCCTCGGCGTCGCGGACCAGGGTGACCGCGCCGACGATGTACTTGGGCACGGCCAGCCGGACCAGGCGTCGACGCACCGGCAGCGGCAGCCGGTAGAAGGCCTGGTAGAAGATGGCCCGACCGGTGGCGCGGGAGCGGGGGATCATGATTCCAGGCTAGTGGTCACGAATGTTCTTCGGACGCGCTGGGGCCCGCCCGGTCACTGTCGATGGTCGACCAGGTCGATGAGCTGGCGTACCACGGTGTCCGGTTCGATCGCCCGGTCGAAGACCGCGACCAGCAGGGTTTCCAGGTCGGGGTAGCCCAGTTCCTCGGAGAGGCGCAGCAGCGGCAGGTCACTGGCGAGGCCTCGGTTGTGCTGACGCAGGGTGAGCCCGATGGTGGCCCGGCCGAGGCGAACCTTGTCGCTGATCGTGATGCCCGGCTCGGTGTGCTCGGCGAACCACCGGTTGATCTGCATCTGCGCGTTCGGCGACTTGACGAAGCTCAGCCACTCCTTGCGGGGGCCGCGCGGCGCCACGCCGGCCTCGAAGCCGTTGTCGCCGTCGTTCTCGGTGAAGATCTCCACCACGTCGCCCTCGCCCAGCTCCGAGCTCAGCGGGGCCAGCCGACCGTTGATCCGGGCGGCGAGGCAGTGGTCGCCCCGTTCGTTGCCCAGCTCGTAGGCGAGGTCGACGGGCGTGGCGTTGGCCGGCAGCATGACCTGCCGCCCGTCGGCGAAGACCTGGATCTGGCCCTCGGCGAGGTCGCAGCGCAGCGACTCGAGGAACTGCGCCGGGTCGGCGGCGTCCGGCTCCCAGTCGAGCACCCGGCGCAGCCAGTCCAACTGCTCGGCGCGGGCCGCCGCGCTGCCGATGCCGCCGGAGCGCGGGAAGCGGAAGTCGGCGGCGATGCCGTACTCGGCCGAGCGGTGCATCTCCTCGGTGCGGATGAGCACCTCCACCGTGCGGTCCTGTGGGCCGCAGACGCTGGTGTGCAGCGAGCGGTAGAGGTTGTTCTTCGGTGAGGCGATGAAGTCCTTGAAACGGCCGGGCATCGGTCGCCAGGTGCCGTGGATCGCGCCCAACGCGGCGTAACAGTCGGTGGGCGGGCCGTCGACCACCACCACGATGCGGGGCAGATCGTACGGGGCGGTGTGCTCTCCGGCGATGGTGTCCTTCCAGATCGAGTAGAGGTGCCGCGGGCGAGGGCTGACCTCGGCGTCGACTCGGCTGCGCTTCAGCGCCACCCGCGCCCGGGTGACCACCGAGTCGAGGTACGCGTCCCACCCCGGCCGGTCGTGCACGTGCCGGGCCAGCCGGGCGTGCTCGTCGGGCTCCAGGTGCAGCAGCACCACGTCGTCCAGCTCACGCTTGAGGGTCTGGATCCCCAGTCGGTCGCAGAGGGGGACCAGCACCTCCTGGGTCTTGCGGGCGATCCGTTCCCGCGACGACGCGGAGCGCACCCCGAGGGTGCGCATGTTGTGCAGCCGGTCGGCCAACTTGATGATCAGCACCCGGACGTCCTTGGCGGCCGCGACGATCATCTTGCGGATCGTCTCCGCCTCGGCGGCCTTGCCGTAGAACGCCTTGTCGAACTTGGTCACCCCGTCGACCAGGTGGGCCACCTCGCCGCCGAAGTCCTCGGAGAGCGCCTGGAGGGTGTAGCGGGTGTCCTCCACGGTGTCGTGCAGCAATGCCGCGACCAGGGTGGTGGTGTCCATCCCCAGCTCGGCGCAGATCTGCGCCACCGCGAGCGGATGGGTGATGTACGGTTCCCCGCTCTTGCGGAACTGCCCGCGGTGCATGTTCTCCGCGATGGTGTACGCCCGGCGCAGCACCGCGGGGTCGGTGCCGGCGTGGATGCCCCGGTGGGTGCGAACCAGCTGGGTGACCGGGTCGGAGTCGGTGGTCGGCCAGGTCAGCAACGACCGCAGCCGACGGGCGAGCGGCAGCTCACCCGGCTGGGTCGGAAGGGCGCCCCCCAGGGCGGCGCCGTGTCCGGCGTCGACGTCCACGAGGGACACCTCCTCACCCCGGCTCCGCGTCGCCGAAACCGGCGGCGGGGAGCAGGCCCACGAATCGGGCAGGACTGCACTTCTCTAACAGCCTAAGCGAGCCGCCGTAGTCCGATCGGTCAGTTGGTCATGAGCGTTCGGTCGAGAGTTGGTGGGACGAGGCGTTCTCGGCCTTCGCCAGCAGGTCACGGAACCGCCCCGCGCCACCCACCGGGGAGGACCAACCGGAGGACATCTCGACGAGTCGGGTCTCCGGTCGCTCCAACCAGGACAGGATCCGTTCGGACTCCTCGGCGGTGGCTGCCGGCACCGGGCCGTGCCCGCCCGACACCGTCTCGGCGGTGGCCCGGATGGCGGTCAGCGTGGGCCGCGGGTGGACGCCCGGCGGGGACACCCCGGCACCGGCCAGCCGGCCGTGCCGCACCAGCGCCAGCTCCCAGCCGCCCCGGGCGGCCGGCCGGGCCGCGGCCAGCTCGACGATCCCGGTCAGCGCGGCCAGTCGCTGCATCCGCACGGTGGCCCGCAGCACCGCGGCCAGTCGGGACCGCACCACCGCGGCGTCCTCGTAACGCTGGTCGCGGGAGAGCACGTCGATCCGGGCGAGCAGCGCGTCCACCACCGGCTGAGGGTCGCTGGCCGTGGCGGTGCGGAAGGGCGCGGCAGCGCTGTCGTCGTACTCCTGGGGGGTGATCTTGTGCTCGCAGGGCGCCGGGCAGCGACCCAGCTCGGCCAGCGCGCAGGCCGGCGTGACGGTGCGCAGCGAGAGCCGGTGCGTGCACTGGCGCAGCGGCACCGCGTCGTGGAAACCGGCGGCGGCCAGCTCCGCGGCCCGCCGGGAGGTGAATGGCCCGAGGTAGGCGGTGTCGGTGGGGGAGAGGTCGCGGACGATCGAGAGCCGAGGGTACGGACCGTCGGTGAGCTTGAGCCAGACCATCCGCTCCGGGTATTTCGACCGCCGGTTGTACGGCGGGGCGTGCGCGGCGATCAGCCGCAGCTCGCGGACCTCCGCCTCCAACGAGTGCGCGCACTCCACCGCCTCGACCCGCTCGGCCGCGGCCAGCATCTCGGAGATGCGTGCCCGCTTCTCACCGGCCGTGAAGTAGCTGCGCACCCGGGTGGCGATGTCGACGGAGGTGCCCACGTAGAGCGGTCGGTCGTCGGCGGCCCGGAAGATGTAGACCCCGGGAACCTTGGGCAGCCCTTCGGCCAGGTGCCGTTTGCGGCGCTGGGTCGGGGTGACCGCCCGGGCGAACTCGATGGCGTCGCCGACCGTGTCCACCTGGTGCCCGCCGAGCCGGCCGATCAGCCCGTGCAGCACGTCGACGGTGGCCTTCGCGTCGTCCAGCGCACGGTGGGTGGGCTGGACGGCGGTGCGGAAGTAGGCGGCCAGGGTGCCCAGCTTGCGGTTGGGCACCTCGTCGCGGGTCAGCACCCGGCGGGCCAGCGCCGCCGTGTCCAGCACCCGGGGGTTGGGCCAGGGGTAGCCGTGTTTCGCGCAGGCGGCCTTGAGGAAGCCCACGTCGTACGGGGCGTTGTGCGCCACCAGCACCGCGTCGGCGATGAACTCCAGGAAGCTCGGCAGCACCTGCTCGATCGGCGGCGCCGGCACCAGCATCGCCTGGGTGATCCCGGTCAGCACGGTGATGAACGGCGGGATCGGCTGCCCCGGGTTGACCAGGGTGGCCAGCACGCCGAGCTGTTCGCCGCCGCGCACCTTGACGGCGCCGATCTCGGTGATGCCGCCGCCGTCCGGCGCGCCACCGGTGGTCTCCAGGTCGACCACCACGAAGGTGGTCGCGTAGAGCGGCAGCGCCGGGTCCACCCCGCCCACCGCCGGGTCGAGACCAGCGAGGGACTCCTGGACGTACTCCGCCTGTGCCATCGGCGGCACGCTAGCGCGCCGGTCCGACACTCCCGTCACAGCGGCCCCACCAGTGTGCATGGGGCTAGGATGAGAGATCGGCTCACCACCGGGCGGTGGGCCCGTTCGCGGTGGGAGACTTGCCACATGCCCCTCACCGAGCCGAACGACGACCACCTCCCGCAGGAGGATCTGGTCGCGCGCGATGGTGCTGCGGGCAACCCGGACGACAACGTAGTCAGCGAGACATCAGGCCCATTCGGCCCGACGGCAGCGGGCGACGGGCCCGTGATCGAGCCGGAGCCGACCCTGCCGGAGCCGGTCCGGCAGCGGATCGTGGCGCTGACCGCCGCGGTGCTGCCCACCCTGCCCGCCGACGAGGTGCCGGTGCCGTTGCGCCGAGTGGCCAAGTTCGCCCCCAACCGGCGGGCCCGCCTCGGTGCGCCGGCCATCGCCGCCCAGCTCACCGCCGACCCGCTGTTCCGGCAGCGGGTCACCGCCCGCGTCCTGGCCGACGCCGGTGACCTCGGTGCTGCCGTCGTCGAGGGCACCGCGCCCGCCGCCGCCGACCCGGTCGAGGTCGCCGCGCTGGCCTACCTGACCCGGCCGCGCGGCTGGCGGGAGTTGATCGAGGCCAGCGGTGCCGCCGTGCGCGCCGAGGCGGACAGCGCGGTCGTCGCCGAGCTGGTCCGTGAGGCCGAGCAGCGAGCCACCCGCGCCGAGCACGACCGGGCGGTGGCCCGGGTCGAGGCGGAGAAGCTCCGCGACGAGCTGGCCCGCGTCCGTGAGGAGTTGGGTCAGCTCCGCGAGGAGTCCCGGCAGGTGGCCCGTACCCTGCGGGAGACCCAGGCCCGTGAGCGCAAGGCCACCGAGCTGTTGGCCACCGAGCGCGGCCGGGCCGCGCGCGCCAGCGCCGACGTGGACGCCGAGCTACGCCGTGCCCGGGCCCGGCTGGCCGAGGCGGAGGCCACCGCCGGTGTGGCCCGTGCCAGCGCCAAGGAGTCGCGCTCGGTCGACGACGCCCGGCTCTGGCTGCTGCTGGAGACCATCGGCCAGGCCGCCGTCGGGCTGCGCCGGGAGCTGGCGCTCGACCCGGTCGACAAACTCCCCGCCGACTTCGTCGCCGACGCGTTCGCCGAGCAGCCGGGCACCGCTCCGGCCGGCCCGTCCGCCCGGGCCCGCGACACCGACGACCCGGCCCGGCTCGACCAGCTGCTCGCCCTGCCCAGGGCACACCTGGTGGTGGACGGCTACAACGTCACCAAGCGGGGCTTCGGCGAGATGTCCCTGGAGCAGCAGCGCAAACGCCTGATCACCGGGCTGGGCGGGATCGCCGCGCAGACCGGCGACGAGGTCACGGTGGTCTTCGACGGTGCCGAGCGGATGCACGGGCTGCCGCCCGCGCCGCGCGGCGTACGGGTGCTCTTCTCCCGTAAGGGCGAGACCGCCGACGAGCTGATCCGGCGGCTGGTCCGCGCCGAGCCGTCGGGGCGCCCGGTGGTCGTGGTCTCCTCCGACCGCGAGGTCGCCGACGGCGTACGCCGGCACGGGGCCTACCCGCTGGGTGCCGACTCGCTGCTGCGGCGGCTCGCCCGCTCCTGACCACACCCCGACCGCGGACCGTGATCGACACGAGGTCGGCGATGTCGGGGTGTTCGGCGGTCGGGATACCCCGATATCGCTGATCTGGAGTGGATCTCGCCCCCAACGGTCGGTCGGGTGGGGTTTCTGTCGTACCCGGTGGTTAGCGTCGATGTGACCGACGGTGCTCGGGTCGCGACGACAAGGCGCGGGCCGGGCATCTGCCGAGCCGATCAGGAGGCGTGATGCTCATCGACTGCGAGGGGTGCCCGACCCAGGGGGACGGTTGTTCCGGCTGCCTGGTGGCCGCCCTGTTCGACGAGACGTCCCCGGCGGCCGGGCTGGTCGCCGCCGAGGTCCAGGCGCTCGAGGTGCTCGCCCGGGCCGGTTTCGAGGTGGAGGTGCTGGCCGCGCCCGCGCGTCCCGGGGCCGCCCGTCAGCGCGTGCCACGTCGCGTGGCCTGACCGCCACACCGCACCCGAAGCGGGCTTTTCGCGGGCCATAGGATGGGCGGTCACGGCGGGAGGAGCGGCGGGATGAGCGGTGTACGACGCGACGACGGCGGGCCCGTCCGCAGTGGCACGCCCGCCGGCAGTGGCGGGAACGCCCGCCGCGCGGCGGGCACGGCGGTGTCCCGGTGACCCCGCGCGGGTGGGCGCTGCTGACCCTGGCCGGGTTGACCGTCGCGCTGCTGGTGATCGCCGCGCTGTTCATTCCGTGGCACCGACCGCCGGCACCTCGGGCCGACCAACTGGCCGCGCTGGGTGACCTGCCAGCCGAGCAGGTGGCCAAGGGGCGGGAGTTCCGTGCCGCGCTGCGTCCCGGCGGTTACGCCGCGCTCGCCGTCGGGCTGCTGATCGCCCTCGCCCTCGGGTTGACCCCGCTGGGCAGCCGCCTGGTCGAGCTGGTGGGCCGGCCGTTCGGCGGGCACTGGGCCGCGCAGGCGGTGCTCGGCGGGCTGGCCGTGGTGCTCGTCGCCGACCTGGTGACGCTTCCGTTCGCCGCTTGGCGCCAGAGCGTGCTCACCCGCTACGGGCTGAGCACCAACGGCTGGAGCGGCTGGGCGGTCGACCTGCTCAAGTCGTACGCGGTCAGCGCGGTGATCGGCGCGGTGGCGCTGGTCGGCTTCTACGCGGTCATCAGGTTCGCGCCGCGCTGGTGGTGGGCGTTCGGCGCGGCCGGGGCGGCCCTGCTGGTGGTGCTGCTGTCGTTCGTGCTGCCGGTGCTGGTGGAGCCGGTGTTCAACAGGTTCACCCCGATGGAGCAGGGCCCGCTGCGCACCGAGCTGATGAGCATGGCCGCCCGCGACGGCGTGCCGGTGCGCGACGTGCTGGTCGCCGATGCCTCCCGCCGCACCAAGGCGGTCAACGCATACGTCTCCGGTCTCGGTCCGACCCGGCGGGTGGTCGTCTACGACACGCTGCTGCGGGAGGCGACCCCGGCCGAGGTGACCGCCGTGGTGGCGCACGAGCTGGGGCACGCGAAGGACTCCGACGTGGCGGTCGGCACGTTGACCGGTGCGCTGGGCGCCGCGGCCGCCGTGGTGGCGCTCTACCTGCTCGGCTCGTGGGGGCCGCTGCTGCGGCTGGCCGGCGTCGACTCGGTTGCCCAACCACGCGCGTTCCCCCTGCTGCTCGCCCTCGTCACGGTGGCCGGGTTGGTCGCCGCCCCGGTGCAGGCGCTGATGTCGCGTCGCGTGGAGGCACGCGCCGACGCCCACGCGCTCGCGCTCACCCGTGACCCGGTCGCCTTCGAGTCGATGCAGCGCCGGCTCGGCTCGGTCAACCTCGGCGACCCCGACCCGCCGCGCTGGGAATACCTCTACTCGGCCTCGCATCCGTCCACCGTGGAGCGGATGGCCGCCGCCCGCGCGTACGCCCGGGAGGCCGGCCGATGAGTCGCACGCTGCTGATCACCAATGATTTTCCGCCCCGTCCCGGCGGGATCCAGTCCTTCGTGCACAACCTCGCGGTGCGTCAGCCGGCCGGCTCGGTGGTGGTGTACGCGTCGAGTTGGCGCGGTTCCGCGAAGTTCGACGCCGACCAGCCGTTCGAGGTGATCCGGGAACGCACGCGCGTGTTGCTGCCCACCCCGCTGATCGCCCGTCGGGCGGCCCGGCTGGCCCGCGCGTACGACTGCGACACGGTGTGGTTCGGCGCGGCGGCCCCGCTGGGGTTGCTCGCCGCGGGCCTGCGGCGGCGGGCCGGCGTACGCCGGGTGGTGGCGCAGACCCACGGCCACGAGGTCGGGTGGGCGGCGTTGCCGGCCGCCCGGCCGGCGCTGCGCCGGATCGGTCGGGGCGTGGATGTCACCACCTATCTCGGTGAGTACACCCGCAGCCGGTTGGCCCGTGTGCTCGACGGGGTGACCGAGCTGCGCCGGCTCGCGCCCGGGGTCGACGTGGACACCTACCACCCGACGGTGGACGGTGAGCAGGTCCGGGCCCGGCTCGGGTTGACCGACCGGCCGGTGGTGGTGTGCGTGTCCCGGCTGGTGCCGCGCAAGGGGCAGGACATGCTGATCCGGGCACTGCCGGAGATCCGCCGCCGGGTGCCCGACGCGGCGCTGCTGATCGTCGGCGGCGGGCCATACCGGGCGACCCTGGAAAAGCTGGCCCGGCAGACCGGTGTGGAACGGGACGTGGTGTTCACCGGCTCGGTGCCGTCGGCCGAGCTGCCGGCGCACTACGCGGCTGGCGACGTCTACGCGATGCCGTGCCGCACCCGCAACCGGGGGCTGGACGTGGAAGGGCTGGGCATCGTCTACCTGGAGGCGTCCGCGACCGGCCTGCCGGTGGTGGCCGGTGACTCCGGGGGCGCTCCGGACGCGGTCCGCGAGGGGGAGACCGGTTACGTCGTACGCGGCCGCGACGTCGCCCAGCTCGCCGACCGGGTGGCCCGGCTGCTGGCCGACCGGGACCTGGCCCGCCAGATGGGCGCTGCCGGCCGGGTGTGGGTGGAGCGGGAGTGGCGCTGGGAGGCGCAGGCGGAACGGATGGCAGCGCTGCTCGCCGGCTGATCGCCGCCCGCGCTCAGTCGACGGGGTCCGCGCGCACCGGAGCGTAGCGGGGCACGTACTCCTGGCCTGTGAGCTTTTGGATCGCCGCCATCACCTCGTCGGTGACCGTCCGGATGTCGCGTGGTCCGTTGATCCGTTCGGCGACCGGGATCGGCGCGCCGAACCGCAGGGTGACCGGGTGTCGGCGGGGCAGCCGCGCGTCGACCGGCAGCACCTCGGCGGTGCCGAGCACGCCGACCGGGATGATCGGCACCCCGGCGTCGCGGGCCAGCCGGGTCATTCCGACGCGGCCCCGGTAGAGCCGCCCGTCCGGGGAGCGGGTGCCCTCGGGGTAGACGGCGACCAGGCCGCCCGCGCGCAGCACCGGTACGGCGGCGTCGAGGGCCTTCAGGGCGGCCCGGCCGTCGGCGCGGTCGACCCGGATGGCGCCCATGCCGGCGACGATGCGCCGGTTGAGCCAGCCGCCCGGACCGCGGCCGGTGAAGTACTCGGCCTTCGCCCAGAACGTCACGTGTCGGGGTGTCGCGCTGACGAGGAACAACTCGTCGGCGACGGACAGGTGATTGCCGGCGAGGATCGCGCCGCCGTGCAGGGGCAGATGCTCCAGCCCTTCGACGCGGGGCCGCCAGCCCAGCCGCAGGGTGGTGCTGACGGTGAGCTTGGTGAGGTCGTACAGCAGGGGCACGTGTTCTCCGGGGATCGGTGGTTCAGGCGAGTGTCGGGCCGAGATGGGCGTCGAGCGCGGCGCGCAGCAGGGCGTCGTCGTCGGTGGCGCCGGTGGCCAGCGGCAGGCTGCCCCAGGCCCAGAGTTGGGCGATGCCGTGCAGGTTGGCCCAGAGCGCGCCGGCGAGCACCGGTGCGGGGGCGTCGGTCGGCCGGCGTACCTGCGCCACCAGGTCGGCCAGGACGGTGAACAGCGGCAGGCTCGTCTCGCGCAGCCGCAGCCGGCCGCTGCCCAGGAGGTCGTGACGGAACATCAGCTCGAACATGCCACGGTGGGCCGCCGCGAAGTCCAGGTACGTCCGGGCCAGTGCGACCAATCGGGTACGCGGGTCCGGGCCGGCGTCGCGCATCGTCTCCTCGACGCGGGCGGTGAGGTCGGCGAAGCCCTCGCGGGCGATGGCGGAGAGCAGGTCGACGTGGGTGGGGAAGTAGCGGCGGGGTGCGCCGTGAGAGACCCCGGCACGGCGGGCGATCTCCCGCAGCGACACCGCCGACTGACCCTCGCGCAGCACCAGGTCCACCCCGACGGCCACCAGCCGTGCCCGTAGGCCCGTCTCCTCGGCGCTCATAGACAGTGTCTACCAGAGTTCGTAGACGGTGTCTACCAGCAGTGGCCGACCGCGTCGGCTCAGCGGATACGGGCCAGGATGCGGTCGGCGGGCGCCGGGCGGCCGAAGTGCCAGCCCTGCGCGGCGTCGCAGTCGATCGCCCGCAGCCGCTCGGCCTGCCCGGCGGTCTCCACCCCCTCGGCGGTGACCGTCAGGTCCAGGGCGTGCGCCAGCGAGACCAGCGAGGCGAGGATCCGCTCGTCGGTGCGCCCGACCGTAGGCGACCGCAGCCCGGCCACGAACTCCCCGGCCACCTTCAGTTCGGTCACCGGCAGGTCCCGCAGGTACGCCAGGTTGCTGTAGCCGGTGCCGAAGTCGTCGATGGCGATCCGCACCCCGAGGTCGGCCAGCACCCGCAGAGCGCGTACCGGCTCCTCGGCGGTGCTCATCATCGTGCTCTCGGTGATCTCCAGTTGGAGCCGCTCCGGTGGCAGGCCCGTCTGCCGCAGGAGGGCGCGGACCTCCTGCACCAGCCCGGGCCGGTGGACCTGCCGTACCGCCAGGTTGACGCTGACGAACGGCGCCGTGGCGCCACCGGCCGACCAGGCCTCCGCCTCGCGGCACGCCTCGGCCAGCACCCACCCGCCCAGCTGCACGATGAGGCCGGTCTCCTCGGCCAACCCGATGAAGCTGTCCGGCCGCAGGACCCCCAGCTCCGGGTGGCGCCAGCGGACCAGCGCCTCGACGCCCACCAGGCTGCCGTCGCGCAGTGAGGTCAGCGGCTGGTAGTCGAGGTAGAACTCGCCCCGCTCCAATGCGGCCGGGATGGCCGCGGAGAGCGCGTACCGGGCCAGTTCACGTTGGTTGCGCTCGGCGTCGTAGAGCGCCCAGCGTGCCCCACCGGCGGACTTCGCCCAGTGCAGGGTGCTGTCGGCCGCCCGCATCAGGTCAGTGGGGTTGGCACCGGCCACCTGGCGCTCGACGATGCCGATGCTCGCCGAGATCTGCAGCTCGTGCCCGTCGACCAGCGCCGGTGCCCGTACTGCGGCCAGCGCGGTCTCGGCCACCGCCACCATGTCGTCGGTGCCGCCGGTGTCTTCCACCAGGATGACGAACTCGTCCCCGCCGAGTCGGGCCACCAGGTGCTCACCCATGGCCTGGCACAGCCGTTCGGCCACCGTGACCAGTAGCCGGTCACCGACCTGGTGCCCCAGGGTGTCGTTGACGACCTTGAACCGGTCCAGGTCCAGGAAGCACACGCCGACCCGCTGCGCGCCCCGGCCCGGCTCGTTGAGCGCGGCGGTGAGCCGCTCGGTGAACAGCGTCCGGTTGGGCAGACCCGTGAGCGGGTCGTGGGTGGCCTGATGCCGGAAGCGGGCCTCGCTGGCTCGCAGCGCCCGCTCGGCCTGCGTGCGGGCCCTCATGGCGGCCCGGCGGATCGACTCCTGCTGGTCGAGCGTCCGGTCGCGAAGCGCGCGGGCGTAGCCGGTCGCCACGGCCGCCAGCAGCCGGGCCATCCGGTCCTCGACGTCCTCGGCCACCAACCCCAGGTCGCGCACCAACCTGAGCTGGATGACCTCGACGGTACGACCCAGCCCTTCGGCGGAGGCGATGTGCGCGGCGACCAGCTCGGCACCGACCCGATGCCCGGCACGCAGGTCGAACGGCTCGGTGAGCAGCGCGCCAGCCAGGTCCCCGGTGAGCCGGTCCAGCAGGGTCTCGAGCTGGGCCTGGGTCATCGGCAGGTAGCTGGTGCCGGAGACGGCCTTCGCCCAGGCCCGCGCGAACGTGCCCGGGTAGGAGGTCGCCCCGGGCGACTCAGGCACCGAGTCGCCCGACGCCACCCATGAAGACCGCGCGCTCGGCGTCCTCCGCGCTCTCCGGAGTGTCCGGTCGCCACTGCGGCACCCAGACCACGCCGGGGTCGATCAGCTCGAACCCGTCGAAGAGCGCGGTCAGCTCGGCGCGGCCGCGTACCCACAGTGGGTTGTCGGTCCGGCGGTAGACCCGCTCCGCCTCGGCGCGTTCGTCGTCACTGCGCCCGTCGTCGCTGGCCTGGGACAGCACCAAATAGCTGCCGGGGGCCAACGCGTCGCGCAGCGTCCGCAGCAGCTCCGCCGGTCGGTCGTCGTCGGAGACGAAGTGCAGGACGGCCACGATCATCACGGCGACCGGCTGGCTCAGGTCGAGCAGCTTGCGGACGTCCGGGTGGGTCAGGATCTTGTCCGGGTGCCGCAGATCCTCCTGCACCACCGCCGTTCGGTCGTTTCCGGCGAGGATCTCGCGGCTGTGCGCCACCGCCACCGGGTCGACGTCCACGTAGACCACCCGCGACTCCGGGTCGCGCCGTTGGGCGATCTCGTGCACGTTGCCGACGGTCGGGATGCCCGAGCCGATGTCCAGGAACTGCCGGATCCCGGCCTCGGCGAGGTGGTGCACGGCCCGGCGCAGAAACGCCCGGTTGGCCTGGGCCATCAGCGGCGCCTCGGGCACCGCCGCGACCATCGCCTGCGCCGCAGCCCGGTCGGCGGCGAAGTTGTGCGAGCCGCCGAGGTAGTAGTCGTACATCCGCGCGACGCTCGGGCGCTCGATGTCGATGGTGTCGGGTGCCCAGTCCGGCCGCTGCATGCGTTCACCCCTTGAGTCCGCGACGCGGGCGTCGTCGCCCGCGCGGGTATTGTGCACCCGCCACGCACGCCAGACCATAGCGCGCCGGAGGTTACCCGCCGACGTCGGTCGATACGCGACGGTCCGCGCCGGCCGAAGCTGGCGCGGACCGTCGGTCGCGACATCCCGCTCGACGAGCGGGGGCAGATCAGAACTTCGGGGCGTCCGGTGCCTCGAGCAGGCCGAGCCGGAGCGCGGTCATCAGGGCCTGAGCCCGGTTGGCCGCTCCGAGCTTCTCGTAGAGCTTGGAGATGTGCGTCTTGGCCGTGGACTCGCTGACGAACAACTGCTTGGCGATGCCCGCCACGCTCATCCCGTCGGCGAGCAGCCGCAGCACCTGCCCCTCCCGGGGAGACAACTGCGGACCCGACGGCGCGAGCCGGCGCTTCATCGCCTCGGCCAGGTCGGCCGCGGTGAACGCGCTGGGGGAGGAGGCGGCATGCCGTGCGGCGGCCACCACCTCGTCAGCCGGGGCGGTCTTCGGCACGAAGGCGCTCGCGCCGGCCTCCAGGGCGCCGAAGAGCTGGTCGTCGCCGGCGTACATGGTCAGCACCACGATGCCCATCGACGCGCTGGACTTGCGCAGCGCGCGGGTGGCCTCCAGGCCGCTGCCGTCGGGCAGCCGCAGATCCATGATCACGACGTCCGGCTGCAGGGCGCCAGCCTGGCGTACCCCCTCTGCCGCCGTAGCGGCCTCACCGACGACCTCGAACTGACGGTCGCGCTCGAAGGCGTGCCGGAGGCCCTTGCGAATCAGGTCATGATCGTCAACAAGGAGGACCTTGGTGCGGGCGGCCGGTGTCGGACTTGTGGTCATCCTCGGGTTACTCCCCTTCTGGTGCTGCGCTGTCGCGCACGTTATCGCGCCGGGACGAGGTGCCAAGAACCACCGCCACGGTCGTGCCGCTGGGTTGCCGCGGCCTGATCTCCAACCGGCCCCGGATACGTTCCGCCCTCTCGGCCATGATCGCAAGACCGTACCGTCCGTCGGGGCGCTGGTCAGCCATCCCCTGACCGTCATCCGACACTTCTATTTGCGCGTACGGGGGGTCAACCTCACACGTGACCCAGAGATTCGAGGCTCCAGCGTGCTTTCGCGCGTTGGTCACCGCCTCCTGCGCGATGCGCAGCAACTCGGCCTCGGTGGCCGCCGGCAGCCGGGCGGTGGACTCGTCCAGCGAGAGATGCACCCGCAGCCCGCCGGAGGCGCCCACGGTGCGCGCGTACTCGGCGATCGCCGCGGCCAACCCGCCCTGCCGGTCCACCTCGCTGCGCAGCTCGAAGAGGCTCAGCCGCAGCTCCTGAATCACCCGGGTCACCTCGCCGCGCAGCGTACGCAGGGCCTCGGCGGTCTCGTCAGCGTCGTCGAAGACGGTGGCCAGGGCGTTGTCGATGCCGTAGCCGACCATCACCAGCTCCTGCGCCACCCCGTCGTGGATCTCCCGGGCCAGCCGCTGCCGCTCCTCGTTGGTGGCCAGCGAGCGCACCTCGTCGAAGAGCAGCGCCGCCTCCAGCCGCAGCGCGGCCGGGTGGGTCAGCGCGGTCACCCGGGACACCACCGGCGGCGGGTACGCGTGGGCGACGTCCGCCTCCAGCACCACCAGCCCCACCGTGCGCACCCCGGCGACCAGCGGAACGATCAGCGCGGACACGTCGCCGCCGCGGTGCGAGCGGGACTGCGATCGCGCCGCGGTCTGCGCCTGCTGACTGGCCCAGGCGTCGGCGATCGCCGAGTCCGCGTCCAGCGTCGTCTCCCAGTCCACCCGGTCGACGCCGGCCTGGGCGAGCACCACGAGCCGACCGCCGCCGCTGGCCGACAGCACCGCGCCCCGGTCCGCCCGTGCCACCGTGCGCAACTCCTCCAGCAGGTGCTCGGAGATGCCGCCCGGGTCCAGGGTCGCCCCGGGCAGCTGTCGGGCCACCGTACGCAGTTGGGTCAGCAGCCGGGTCGCCTCGGCGTACGGCTGCGGTTTGCCCTCACCACGGACCGCCATGACCCGGTGCAGGGTGCCGGCGGCGTAGAGCCCCAGCGCCGCCAGGATCAGCCACTGCGCGCAGACCGCGAGGTAACCCGGCTGGCCGAGCTGGAGCCCTCCGCCGACCTCGGTCACCGCGCCACTGACCAGCAGGGTGGCGGCGGTGACGGCGAGCAGGGCGGCGCCCTCGGAGAAGCGGCGGCGCAGCGCGGTGACGGTCACCGGGACCGCCAGGTAGGGGAGCATCGCCGACGCGCCCAGCCCGTCGACCGTGCCGCCGATCGACGCGACCGCGGCCACGTGGCTCGCGGCCAGCCCCAGCACCACCACCTCGGCCACCCGGCTCAGCGGCCCGATCAGCCGGTGCTGCGGGGCCAGCAGGGACGGGAGCCCGGCGACCGCCAGCAGCGCGATCCACCACAGCTGGGCGACGTCGCGGGTGGCGAACAGGGTCAGGATGGCGACCAGCGCCAGCATCACCAGGCGGGCGGCCGCGGCGAGGGGATGCGGGTGCGGTGCGGTGGCTGTGGATGCGGGCACGTGACGGATGGTAGTCAGCCCCGGTAGATATCGGCGATCTCCGCCGCGTACGTCTTGTGGACGACCTGGCGTTTCACCTTGAGCGACGGGGTCAATTCGCCGGTCGCCTCGGTGAAGTCGCGGGGCAGGACCCGGAACACCTTGATGGCCTCGGCCTTCGAGACGGCCTGGTTCGCGGTGTCGATCGCGGTCTGGATCTCCTTGCGAAGGCCCTCGTCCTCGCGCAGTTGATCGAGGGAGGTGTCGGCGGGCAGCCCGGCGCTCGCCAGCCAGGTCGGCAGCGCCTCCTCGTCGATGGTGACCAGCGCCGCGATGAACGGCTTCGCGTCACCGACCACGACACACTGGCTGATCAACGGGTGGGCCCGGACCAGGTCCTCCAGCACGGCCGGGGCGACGTTCTTGCCGCCGGCGGTGACGATCAGCTCCTTCTTGCGGCCGGTGATGGTCAGGTAGCCGTCGGAGTCGAGCTGGCCCAGATCACCGGTACGGAACCAGCCGTCGGAGCTGATCGTCTCGGCGGTCGCCGCCTCGTTGCGCCAGTAACCCTGGAAGATCAGCTCACCGGAGATCAGGATCTCGCCGTCGTCCTCGATCCGCACGGCCACGCCGGGCAGCGGGCGGCCGACGGTGCCGATCCGGGTGCCGCTGGGCAGGTTGGCCGCGGCGGCGGGCGAGGTCTCGGTCAGGCCGTAACCCTCCAGGATCGTCACACCGACGCCGCGGAAGAAGTGACCGAGCCGGGCGCCGAGCGGGGCGCCTCCGGAGATGGCGTCCCGGCACCGTCCGCCGAGCGCGGCACGCAGCTTGCCGTAGACCAACCGGTCGAAGACCGCGTGCTGGGCGCGTAGCGCCAGGCCGGGTCCGCGAGGGGTTTCCAGTGCCTCGCTGTACGCGATGGCGACGTGCTCGGCGCGGGCGAAGATGCCGCCCTTGCCGTCGGCCTCGGCCTTCTGCTTGGCCGCGTTGTAGACCTTCTCGAACACCCGGGGTACGGAGAGCACGAAGGTCGGCCGGAAGTCCTGCAGCTCGGCGACCAGGTTCTTGGTGTCGGCGCAGTGCGCCATGGTGGCCCGCGCCTGCACGACGCCGATCTGGATCAGCCGGGCGAAGGCGTGCGCCAGCGGCAGGAAGAGCAGGGTGGACGCGCCGGCGTTGAACAGGTTCGGCAGCACCGGCACCGCGTTGGCGATGTCGGCGTACATGTTGCGGTGGGTGAGCACGCAGCCCTTGGGCCGGCCGGTGGTGCCGCTGGTGTAGATGATCGTGGCCAGGTGGTCGGCGCGGACGGCCTTGCGCCGCCGCTCGACCTCGGCCAGCTCGACGCTGGCACCGGTCGTGACCAGCTCGTCGACCCCGCCGAGGTCGATCTGCCAGACGTGGTTCAGCTCGGGCAGCCGGTCTCGGACATCGGCGACCAGGGCGGCGTGCGCCTCGGTCTCCACCACGATGGCGACTGCGTTGGAATCCTCGAGGATCCATGCGGCCTGCTCGGGGCTGGAGGTCTCGTAGATCGGCACGGTGACCGCGCCGACGGTCCAGATGGCGTAGTCCAGCAGCGTCCACTCGTAGCGGGTACGGCTCATCAGCCCGACCCGGACACCCGGCTCGATGCCGGCGGCGATCAGCCCGCGGGCAACGGCGGCCACCTCGTCACGGAACTGGAGGCAGGTCACCTCGGCCCAGGCGGTGGCGGTGCCCTCGGTGCCCGACGTGGGGCGGGCGAACTGGACGGTGTCGGGCGCGACCTCGGCGTTGTCCCAGACCGGATCGGTGAGGTTGGCCGCGTCGCCAACGGTGACGATCGGCGGGACGGAGAACTCGCGCACCTGCACTCCTTCGTGCTCGCACTGGTCGGACTGGCCGTCACCGTGGGCGTCGGCTGCCTCGAAACCTACCCGGCGGGCGGTCCAGGTGGAGTAGGCAGGATGCCCCGGGGGACTTCGTGGCGGTTGGGCCGACGCTGCCGGTGGGGATGCCGAGCCCCGCTGCCCCGCGCGGCGGGGGCGGCGCGACGTGGGGGCGGTACCCGCCGGGTAGCCTCCCCCCATGGCGGACTCCTCCACCCAGTCGATCATCATCGGCGCCGCACCGGATCGGGTGACGGCGGTCATCTGCGACTTCGCGCGCTACCCGGAGTGGACCGACGCGATACGCCGCGCCGAGGTCGTCGAGGAGTACGAGGACGGGTACGCCAGTCAGGTGCACTTCATCATCGACGCCGGGGTGATGGCCGACGAGTACGTGCTCGCCTACGAGTACGCCGAGGACCTGTCCCGCATCGAGTGGCACCTGGTGGCCCCGTCGAAGATGCAGAAGACCCAGCGCGGTTCGTACGACCTGGTGGGTAACCCGGACGGCAGCACCTCGGTGACCTACACGCTGGAGGTCGAGCTGTCGGTGGGAATGCTCGGGATGTTTCGGCGCAAGGCCGAAAAGATGATCATGGACACCGCGTTGAAGCAGCTCAAGCGCCGGGTAGAAGCAACCGGTGCGGCGCAATGACGTGTCCGGTGACACGGTAGAGGAGCCGAGGGTGGGCGGAACGGATCCGGGTTCGGCCCGGGAAGAGGCGGAGCGGCTGGTCGCCACCCTGCTCGCGGGGGCGCGACTGGCCTCCGCAGGCTCGGCGGGGGGCGCCCTCGGCTCGTTGGGCGGGCTGCTGTCTGGTGTCCTCGGTCACAGTGCCGGCCCGGACGGGCGTTCCGGCACCAGCGGTGCTTTCGCCACTGGTTCGGCGGAATGCTGCGTCTGCCCGGTCTGTCGGGGCATCGCCGCGTTGCGGGACCCGAGTCCGGAATTCGCCGAACGCCTCGCGACCGGCGCCGGTGACCTCGCGGCGGGCGTCGCCAGCCTGCTCCGCGCGTTCTCCCCGGCCGAGCCGCCCGCGACGAGCCCGTCCGAGCCGGCATCCGAGTCGACCGCCCCGCCGCCGCCGGCACCCGCCGCGAGCACCGACGGCGTGCTCCCGGAGCCAGCCGGGAACGACCCGTCCAGCACGGCCCGCGACGATCACGTCTGGCGCGATGCCACCCGTACCGGGCATGATTCTCAGCCGGCGCCGGAGCGGGACGTCTGGTCGGTCGCCACCCGGACGGCGGACCCACTCGCCCCGGCCGCCGCACCACCCGTCGACGAGGCCGGGTCGGCGACCGTACCGGCACCGACCGCCCGTCCCGTGGTGCCCGCGTCGCGGGTGCCCGACGACACTGGCGCGGAAGCTCCGGGCGACGGCGCCTGAGCGCGGGACATCCCGACCCGGACCGGCATACCGCCGGGACGCGGGCCGGACAGCAACAGCAGAGGGGAGCGCCAGCGGTGACGCTGACCATCGGAGTCGACGTCGGTGGCACGAAGGTGGCCGGCGGTGTCGTGGACGACACCGGCACGGTCCTCGTGCAGACCCGACGGGACACTCCCGCCGATGACGTCGGCAAGACCCGCGACGTCATCATCGAGCTGGTCGGCGAGCTGGCTGCCGGGCGGACGATCGAGTCCGTCGGCATCGGCGCGGCCGGCTGGATCGACGCCAGCCGCTCGACCGTGCTCTTCGCCCCCAACCTGGCCTGGCGGGACGAACCGCTGCGCGAGTACGTCAGCAAGGCCGTCGGCCTTCCCGTGATCGTCGAAAACGACGCCAACGTGGCCGCCTGGGCCGAGTTCCGCTACGGCGCGGCCCGCGACGCCGACGACTCCATGATCATGTTCACCATCGGCACCGGCGTGGGCGGCGGCATCGTGCTCGGCGGGGAGCTGATGCGGGGCGCGCACGGCATCGCCGCGGAGCTGGGCCACATGCTGGCCGTGCCGGACGGGCACCAGTGCGGCTGCGGCCGGCTGGGTTGCATCGAGCAGTACGCCAGCGGCAGCGCCCTCGTGCGTTTCGCCCGGGCCGGCGCCCGGCAGGAGCCCAACCGGGCCACCGCGCTGCTGGACCTGGCCGGCGGTGAGGTCGAGGCGATCACCGGCCCGATGGTGACCGCCGCCGCGCAGGGTGGCGACCCGATCTCCGCCGAGGCGTTCGCGCAGATCGGCCGGTGGCTGGGCACCAGCCTCGCCGACATGGCGCAGATCCTCGACCCGCAGACCCTGGTGGTCGGCGGCGGTGTGATCGACGCCGGTGACCTGCTGCTCGGGCCGACGCGCCGCTCGTACCTCGACGCGCTCGCCCAGCGCGGTCGTCTGCCGGTGGCCGAGGTGCTCCCGGCCGAGCTGGGCAACAGTGCCGGTGTGATCGGCGCCGCCGACCTGGCCCGCCGGATCTGAGGCGGTCCGGGATGGGCCAGGGTGCGGGCGTGCCACTGCGCGTGGTGTCGTACAACATTCACAGCCAGCGCGACGACACCGCCGCGCTGGCGGCGGTGGTCCGGGCCGTGGCGCCGGACGTGGTGATCGTGCAGGAGGGGCCGCGCCGGTTCCGGTGGCGGCAGAAGTCCGCCACGTTGGCGGAGTCGTTCGGCCTGGTGGTGGCCGCCGGCGGGCTGCCCGCGCTGGGCAACCTGCTGCTGACCAGCCTGCGGGTCCAGGTGCGGGGCACCCGGTGCCAGCGCTTCCCGCTGACCCCTGGCCGGCACCTGCGTGGCGCCGCGTACGCCGACTGCCGGGTCGGCGACGCCCGGTTCACCCTCGCCGGCTCGCACCTGTCCACCGATCCGGCCGAGCGTCCCGGGCAGGCCGCCGAGTTCAAGCGTGGGCTGGACGCGGCGACCAGCCCGGTGCTGGCCGGAGCCGACCTCAACGAGGGCCCGGACGGGCCGGCGTGGGCCACCGTGGCGCGCGGGTTGACCGACGCGGCGGTGGCGGCCGACCGGGCCGACCGGCTCACCTACTCCTGCGCCGACCCGCGCCGACGTATCGACGGCCTCTTCGTCGACCCGCGGATCACCGTGGTCGACTACGACGTGGTGGACACCCCGCAGACCCGCCTGGCCAGCGACCACTTCCCGGTCCTGGTCGACCTGCTGCTGCCCACCACCGGCTGACCCCCAACCCCGGCTCGACCGTCGACGTGTCCGCGTCAGGGCTGGACATCCGGCTCCGTTGTGGAGAGGATTTCGCGGCGACCGGCACGCGTGCCGTACAAAAGGAGATGTCCCGGTGTCCACCTCCACCGACCACGGCCGGCCCGACCCGGAAGCGACCCCGTCCGCGCAGAGCAGCGACGGCCGGCCAGTCTCCGACCGGGGCGACACGGTCTGCGTCATCGGGGCCGGGGCCAGCGGCCTGACGGCCATCAAGAATCTGCGCGAGCACGGGTTCGGCGTGGACTGCTACGAACGGGAGACGGGCGTCGGCGGCGCCTGGAACTGGCGGCACGACCGCAGCCCGGTGTACGCCAGCACGCACCTGCTGTCGTCCAAGCCGTTCACCCAGTTCCCCGACTTTCCGATGCCGGACTCCTGGCCGGACTACCCACACCACAGTCAGCTGCTGTCGTACTTCGAGCGGTACGCCGACCACTTCGACCTGCGTTCGCACATCTGGTTCGGCACCGAGGTCATCCGGGTTGAGCCCGCCGAGGGGGAGCGGTGGGACGTGACCACCCGCTCCACCGGCGGGTACGGCCCGGAGCGCACCTCCCGGTACGCTGCCGTGCTGATCGCCAACGGCCACAACTGGTCGCCGAAGCTGCCCCGGTACGAGGGGCTGGAGCAGTTCCGCGGCGAGATCATGCACGCCTCGTCCTACAAGGACCCCGCGCAGCTGCGCGGCAAGCGGGTGCTGGTGGTCGGCGCCGGCAACACCGGCTGCGACATCGCCGTCGAGGCCGCCCAGCAGGCGTCACGCTGCTGGCACTCCACCCGGCGCGGCTACTGGTACGCGCCGAAGTACGTGCTCGGCCGCCCCGCCGACCAGGTGAACGACGCCCTGCTGGCGCTGCGCGTGCCGCTGCGGGTGCGGCAGTGGCTCTACCACTGGACGATGCGGTTGACCGTCGGCGACCTGACCCGCTTCGGCCTGCCCAAGCCCGACCACCGGGTGTACGAGACGCACCCGATCGCGAACAGCCAGCTCGTCTACTACGTGGGCCACGGCGCGATCGGCCCGGTGCCCGACATCGCCCGGTTCCACCCGTACGCCGTGGAGCTTGCCGACGGCCGCGAGATCGACCCCGAGGTGGTCATCTTCGCCACCGGCTACCTGCCGCGCTTCGAGTTCCTCGACGCCTCGGTGTTCGGTGACAGTGCCGGCGCGGGTCGGCCCACGCTGTGGCTCAACGCGTTCACCCCGGGGCATCCGACGCTGGCGGTCGCCGGCCTGGTGCAGCCGGATTCCGGGTTGTTCACCCTGTCGCACTGGCAGACGGTGCTCTTCGCCCGACTGCTGCGGGCCCGCCGGGATCGACCGGAGCGGGCCGCGGCGTTCGCGTCTCGGGTGCGTGACCGGGCCGGCGAGCGCTACTCCGGGCAGGTCAAGGAGAGCAGCCGGCACTGGTTCGAGGTCGGTCACGCCGACTACCTGCGCGCCGTCCAGCGCGCCCTAGTCGACCTGGAGGGCAAGTGACCGGCGACCGCACAGGTGCGAGCGAGAGGCAGACCCGTGACTGAGCTGCGGATCATGCGGGGCCGGGAGTGGTCCCGCCCGGTCCGACCGGCACGGCGGGAGGTGCTCAGCGCCACTCCCGAGCAGGAGGAGGGGCGCCCGCCGCTGCTCTTCGTCCCCGGGTTCGGGCACGGTGCGTGGGCGTTCGCCGAGCACTGGTTGGGTCACGCGGCGTCGCGGGGCTTCCCGGCGTACGCGATGAGCCTGCGCGGGCACGGTGGCAGCGAGCCGGCGCCGGAGGCGACGCTGCGGGCGTACGCCCACGACGTGGTTCAGGTGGCCGCGGGTCTGCCGCGTCAGGCGGTGCTGGTGGGGCACGGCGCCGGGGCCCTGGTGGTGGCGCACGCGTTGGCCCGCTACCCGGCGCGGGGCGCGGTGCTGGTGGCGCCGGTCTTCGGCGGTTGGGGAGTCTTGGGGGCGGCGCTGCGCCGCAACCCGGCGGGCACGTTGCCGGCGGTGTTCGGCGGCCCGTTGCGGCTCAACCGTGGGCAGCTGTTCAGCCGTGAGTTGCCCGACGAGGAGGCCCGGCGGTACGTCGGACGGCTCGGTCGGGCGGGCCGGCGGGCGCAGTGGGCTCTGCTGGGCGAGCCGGAGGCCGAGCCGGCCGTGGGCACGCCTCCGGTGCTGGTGTTGGGCAGCCCGGATGACCGGGTGGTGCCGGCGTCGACGTTGACCCGGATCGCCCGCCAGTACGGTTCGGCCCCGCTGCTCTTTCCCGGGATGGGCCACGACCTGATGCTGGACTCGCGTTGGGCGGAGCCGATCGACGCGATCCTGGACTGGCTGGAGAAGGAACCCGCGGCGCACTGAGCGAGCAGGCGGCCCTGCGGCCGGACAGGCCCCTGCGGCCGGTCAGCCGCTGGCGTGGCGGGTTGCCGGGCTGCCCTTCGGGGTGGCGGGTCGGGGCACCCGAGCGGCGCCCTCGGGGTTGGCGTCGGTGCTGGTCAGCCAGCTGATCAGGGCTCCGCCCTCGTCCAGCGCGCGGAGGTAGGAGCGGGCCCAGGCCCGGATGTCGTGCTGGTGCAGGTAGGCGCGCATGGCCCGCATCCGTTCGGTGACGTCGGCCGGGCTGGCCCGCAACGCCGCGCGCAGCCCCTGCTTGAGCCCCTCCAGGTCGTGCGGGTTGACCAGGTACGCCTGGGACAGCTCGGCGGCGGTGCCGGCGAACTCGCTGAGCAGCAGAGCGCCCGTGTCGTCCACCCGGGCGGCCACGTACTCCTTGGCGACCAGGTTCATCCCGTCGCGCAGCGGAGTCACCGCCATCACGTCGGCGACCCGGTAGAGCGCGGCCAGCTCGGCCCGGTCGAAGGGCTGGGTGAGGTAGTGGATCGCCGGCTCGCCGACCCGGCCGAACTCGCCGTTGATGCGGCCCACCTCGCGCTCGATCCGCTCGCGCAGGATCTGGTATTGACCGACGCGTTCCCGGCTCGGCATCGCGACCTGCACCAGCACCGTGTCGCGGACCTTGACGTCGCCGTTGGCGAGCAGCTCGCTGTACGCCTTGAGTCGCTGCTCGATGCCCTTGGTGTAGTCCATCCGGTCCACGCTGAGGATGACCTGCCGGGGATCGCCGAGGTCCTGACGCAGCCGGCGGGCGCGGGCGGCCACCTCGGGACGGGCGGCGAGCGCGCCCATCTCGGCGGTGTCGATGGAGACCGGGAACGCGCCGATGCGCACGACCCGGTCGTCGATGCCGATGCGGCGGTCGGTGGCCGGCAGCTCCAGCACCTTGGTCACCAGTTGGGCGAAGTTGTGCGCCGCCTGGGCTCGCTGGAAGCCGACCAGGTCGGCGCCGAGCATGCCGCGCAGCAGCTCGGCCCGACGGGGCAACTGCATGAACAGCTCTGGCGGCGGGAACGGCACGTGCAGGAAGAACCCGATGCGCAGGTCCGGCCGGAGCGCGCGGAGCAGACCGGGGACCAGGTGCAGGTGGTAATCCTGCACCCAGACCACCCCGCCGGGCTCGGCCACCTCGGCGGTCGCCTCGGCGAAACGTTGGTTGACCCGTTGGTACGCCTCCCACCAGCGGCGGTGATGCTGCGGCTGCTCGACGGCGTCGTGGTAGAGCGGCCAGAGGGTGGCGTTGGCGAACCCCTCGTAGTGGTCGCGCAGGTCTTCCGCGGTGAGCGCGACGGTGTGCATCCGGACGCCGTCCACGTCCGGAAGCGTCGGGGCCGGCCCGACGCCACCGGCCCAGCCGACCCAGGTCGCCGGGGTGTGTCGCAGGAGCGGGTGCAGCGCGCTGACCAGCCCGCCCGGGCTGCGCCGCCACTCGCAGGCCCCGTCGGGAGCCTGGCTGTCGTCGATGGGGAGGCGGTTGGCCACCACCACGAGGGAACTCTGTCGCATCTCGGGCATTCCGATCAGCAGAGGCTGACCGCCGCGAGCAAGGAAAAACCGGTCAGTCAGCGGGGGAAGTGACGTACAGCGGTATTCCTACTGACAGTAAGTTACACCACTGTTACGCCCGCAGCGGGCCGGCGACCGTCCCGGGATGCGGGCCGGAATCAGACGACGGCGCCGTTGTCCGGGTCGTCCTCGTCCTCGTCGCCGGGGCGCAGCCGCCAGATCAGCGTGACGAAACCGGCCAGAATGCCGGTGAACCCGAACAGGGTGACCGCCGAGCGGTCCACCGGAAGCAGCCAGGGGAAGAGGAAGAGCGCGAACCCGATGACCACCCCGAGCACGCCGATCACCGCGTACTTGCTGACGCGGGGCAGCGGCGGTGGTGGAGGCGGGTGGTAACCCTCGTCGTCCTCGTCGTCGGGCAGGTCGGCGCCGAAGGTGTCCAACCCGTCGAGGAGCGACGGCTCGTCGGGCCGGGTGCCGCGCCCGATGGAAATGCCGGAGATGTCCGTCGCGGACGGCAGCCGCCGGACGTCGGTAGCGGTCGGGCCAGGCTCGTCGGCGCCGGAGCGGGCCAGCGGACCCGCGGCCGTTTCGTCCCGTTCGTCCACGTCCTCCGCAGCCGGCCACGGGTGCTCGCCGACCGTGGAGGTGCTGTGGAAGCCGGCAACGATCCGCGCCCACTCGGCGTCGATGTCCGGCTCGTCACGGGCCGGCGGCTGCTCCGGGGTGGTCTCGTCGGCGAGCTGGGTGAGGTAGTCCCGTGCGGTGGTCAGGTGCGAGCGGTCGACGTAGAGCCGGTCGACCGGCCGGGCCGGAACGGTGGTGGTGCGGGTGACCGGGTTGAGGTCGGCGGAGGGCTGCAGGTAGGCGGCGATCCCGCCGGCGGCCAGCACGTCGAGCAGGTGCTCGCCGACGCGCGGATCGACATCGCCGACGACGGCGTACTCGTTCGCGTCGAGCCCGTTGTCCCGCCGTCCCCGGCGGGCACCACCCGCTGACACCCGGACTGCCCCCTTAACGCGCCTTCCGGCGCGGCCACCCCTGCCCCTCGACGCCCGTCCGCACGCCGTGCTCTGAATCGTGACACGTCAGGGGCGGGTTCCGGGAGTGCGTTGTGTCGCGTCTTCCAAAGTCACGGCTGCTGCCGCAGGTCGCGGCAGGGGCTCTTTGTCCGTTCTTGCGCAACAAGTGCTATCTCGATGATCGTTGACGTCTGAGCGACTCGACACGCCGAGCGCCGCCCTGCTGAACTGCCAGCGATCGAGGCGGCGGCCGCATACCTGGACGACCGTGGTCGATGTGGTCAGCTTCCGCACTTCGTCCGTTGTGGTGGGAGTCCCCGCTTCGTAGGCTCCTCGGCGACGACGGCGTTCCCGGGGCCTGGCGCCGTCGCGGGCACATCGTGGGAAGGGACGCCGGTGCTCTACTGGCTGCTGAAGTACGTCATCCTCGGTCCGCTGCTCAAGCTGATCTTCCGCCCGCAGGTGGAGGGCCTGCACAACGTGCCGGCGACCGGTCCGGTGATCCTGGCCAGCAACCACCTCTCCTTCTCCGACTCGATCTTCACGCCCCTGATCACCGCGCGGAAGGTCACCTTCGTGGCCAAAGCCGAATACTTCACCGGCAAGGGGATCAAGGGCTGGCTGACCAAGATGTTCTTCGTCGGCACCGGCACGATTCCGGTGGACCGCTCCGGCGGCCAGGCCGCCCGCGCCGCACTGGACACCCAGTTGCAGGTGCTGCGCGCCGGGGGAGTGGCGGGGATCTACCCCGAGGGCACCCGATCGCCGGACGGCCGGCTCTACCGGGGTAAGACCGGGGTGGCCCGGCTCGCCCTGGAGAGCGGTGCCGTGGTGGTGCCGGTGGCGATGCTCAACGCCGACGAGATCCAGCCGCCGGGCAAGCTCATCCCCAAGATCGATCGGGTGCGGATCCGCTTCGGGACGCCGCTGGATTTCTCCCGCTACGCCGGTCTGGCCGGCGACCGGTTCGTCGAGCGCGCGGTCACCGACGAGATCATGTACGAGTTGATGGAGCTCTCCGGCCGGGAGTACGTCGACATCTACGCCCAGAAGCTCAAGGAGCCCGTCCCGGCGCCGGTGGCCGCCTGATCCCGGCTCAGCACGCCACCGCCGGCCCGGTCGGGCTGATCGGCCGACCGGCCAGGGCGAGCAGACCCGGGGCGTCGTTGCGCAACGCGAAGGTGCGTACCTCGGCACGCGGCGCCCGGGCGCCCGCCGGGTCGCCGGCCCGGGTCAGCTCGGCTGCCGCGAACGCCAGCGCGAGCACGCGGTCGCTGACGTCCGGGATCCGCCCGTAGGTCTCGGCGGCGACCAGGTGCAGCTCGGCCGAGCGCCGGTGGTCGCCGTCGGCCGCGGCCAGGGCCGCCGTCACGGTCCGCAACGCCGCCTCCGACCAGGGCGTGCGATGCCCGACCCGGCCCAGCATCGCGCGGACCCGCACCGCCGCGCTCCGACCGCTCAGGGCTGCGGCGTACGCGGCTGCGGCGATCCACTCCCCACTGGCCAGGGCCGGCACCGCTGACCAGCACCGGTCCAGCTCGTCGATCAGCTCCGCCGCCTCGGCCTCGCGCCCCTGCAGCGCCCGGCACAGCGCCGCCATGCTCAGCATCGTCCAGTGCAGTCGGTGGAACCCGCTGCGTCGCGCGGTGTCCAACGCGTCGGTCAGGTCGTCCGGATCCTCGTCGTCCCGCAACACCAGCAGACAGCAGCGAAGCCCGCGCACCTGCATGTCCCAACTTCCGGTGGGCGTGTCCACGAACGCCTCCGCCGCGGCGAGGAGCCGGCCGAAGTCGCCGTCGAACCAGGCGCGCATCGCCTCCGCCGAGTAGCTGGTGGTCAGGGTCTGCCCGCTGGCGGTACGCGCCGGCGCGGCCGAGAGCAGGGCGTTGGATCGCAGCCAGTCGCCTTCCTCTCGGATCGCCCAGGCGAGGTTCTGGGTGGCGCGGGGCAGCGCCAGCAGTTGACCGGCCCGGGCGAACTCCACGATCGCGTGCAGCTCGTCCAGGCCGACCCGGTCCCCGGACTGGTAGCGGGCGGTGGCCGCGGTGATCCGGGCGTTGGTGCGGCTCTCGGTCAGACCCAACCGCTCGGCGATCTCCGCCGCCGTGTCCGCCGCCGTCACAGCCTGGTCCCGCTCGTAGTTGAGCATGTGCAGTCGGCCCAGCTCCGCGTACGCGTCCGCCTTCTGCGGGCTGTCCGGCAGCGGCTCGAACAGGTGCACCGCGCGATCCAGGCAGGCCAGCGCGTCGCCGCGGTCGGCCCGCAGCCAGGCGGCCTGGCCGAGCAGCGTCCAGGCCCGGGCGGCGCAGGCGTCGTCGTCGTGCGCCAGCAGCCGGTCGGCGAGCGCGTGCAGCTGCTCCGGCCCGCCGCCGGAGAGGAACCCGTTGCCGTCCCGATAGAACGAGATCTCTGTGCTCAACAGCTCCAACTGGAGCCGACCCACCGGGTCGCTGTCGTCGGCCAGGCCGAGTGCCCGGCCCGCATGGCTGGCCGCCGCGTCCAGCCCGTGCAGCGCGTACGCCCGGCGGGCCGCCCGGTGCAGCGCCTGCCGCGCCGGCCCGGCGTAGCGCCGCACCTGCATGCCCAGCGAGCGGGCGATCTCGTGGGACGCCCAGCGGTGGTGGGCGAGCACCTCGGCCAGGTCGGTGTCGCGGCTGTGCGACAGCGCGTCGAGCCAGTCGGCGGCCCGCTCGTGCCGGGCAACCCGCTCGGTGCGCGGCAACCGCTGGTAGCAGACGTCGCGTACCAGCACGTGGCGGAACCGGAACTCCGCCTGCCCGGCCATCGTCGACGCGGACTGCTCGTGCACGAAGTCACGCTGTTCCAACCGGCGCAGCGAACGCTCGACCGACTCGACCTGCTGCCCGAGGGCGGCGGCCACCGCGCCGGGCCAGAACTGCACCCCGACCACCGAGGCGGCCAGCAGCACCGCGCGGTCCTTGGCGTCCAGCAGGTCCACCCGGTTGGCGATCACCGCGTGCACGCTCTCCGGCATGGTCAGCTCGAGGTGCTTGTCCAGCGACCACCCCCGCCCGGACTGGCGCAGCGCGCCCTGCTCGATCAGCATCCGGACGTACTCGTGGGCGTAGAGCGGGTTGCCGCCGGCCACCTCGATCAGCGGGCTCAGCATGTCGGCGGAGAACGCCGCCTGGCCGAACAGGTGCGCGTACAGGGCGGCGATGCCGGTGTCGCGCAGTGGCGGCAGGGTGATGGTCACCGAGCCGGTGATCGTCCCGGCCCAGCTCGGGTCCCGGTCGACCAGCTCCGGGCGGGCGGTGCACAGCAGCAGCAGCGGCACTTCGCGGGCCGCCGCCCCGAGCAGCTCCACGAAGCGCAGCATCGCGTCGTCGGCCCAGTGCAGGTCCTCGAAGACCAGCACGGTGGGGCGGCGGGTGGCCAACGCCAGCAGGAAACGCCGCCACGCCGACTCCGCCTCCTCGGCTGGAAGCGGCGTGCCGGGCAGCCCGACCAGCGGACGCAGCGCGTCCACCACCCGGTCCCGTTCGCCCGGGCCGATCAGCTCGCCGACGGCGGCGGCCAACCGCTGCGCGGCGCTGCCCGCCGGGTCGGTGTCCAGGATGCCGGCCTCGGACTTGACGATGTCGGCGAGCGCGGCGAACGTGACGTTCTCCCCGAACGGCGGGCAGCGCCCGATCCGCCAGGTCAGCGGCTCGTCGACCAGCCGGCCGGTGTGCCGGTAGAGCTCCCGCAGTAGGCGGCTCTTGCCGATGCCGGCCCGGCCGAAGATGGTCACCACCTGCGGCAGCCGGTCGCGTAACGACCGGTGCAGGGCGTTGACGAGCATGCCCAGCTCGTGTTCCCGGTCGACCAGCGGCGTGGTGTCCGGCTCCCGATCGGTGGGCTGGCGGCGCAGCGGGGACAGGGCGAGCCACACCTCGGTCGGCGACGACCGGCCGCGCAGGGTGACCGGAGGCTGCTCCTCGTAGCGGATCGCGTCCTTGGTCAGCGCGTGGGTGGTGCCACAGACCAGCACCCCTCCGGGTGGCGCGACCGACTGCATCCGGGAGGCGGTGTTCACCACGTCGCCGGCCACGATCGCCTGCCCGCCGTCGCGGGCGGCGGCCACGTCGACCAGCGCCTCGCCGGTGGCCACCCCGACCCGGAACCGCAGTTCGGTGCTGCCGGTCGGCGCGAACCGGGTGAGCACCCGTTGCAGCTCCAGACCGGCCCGTACGCAGCGTAGGGCGTCGGTCTCGGTGGCGATCGGGGCGCCGAAGAGCGCCATCACAGCGTCACCGATGTACTTCTCCACGACCCCGCCGTACTGGCCGACCACCCGGCGGGCGGCGGAGAAGAACCCGGTCTGCATGCCACGGACCTGCTCCGGGTCGGTCCGCTCGACGTACGGCGTGAAGTCGATCAGGTCGACGAAGAGCACGCTCACCCGGCGGCGGTCCTCCTGCGGCGTGACCGCGGCCGGTCGGTCCGCGCCCGGTCGGGGCGACCCGCACGAGGTGCAGAACGTGACGTCCGAGGCGAGCGGGCGCAGGCAGTGCGGGCACACAGCGCCCAACTCGGCGCCGCAGCCACCGCAGAAACGGTCCCCGTCGGCGGCCGTGCGTCCACAGCGTCCACACTGCGCGGCGATGACACCCCTCCACTGGCGAACCGGATGACGCCGGTGGCGTCCCCTGACAGTGAGTATCGCCGCCGGCGCGGCTGTCAGGTACCAGCCTGTTGGCTTGTGGACAGTCCAATCGGGTAGTCGGCGGACTAGATTCAGGCGGCCAGATATGGATCAGGGACCAGAGGGGGACAGGTCAATGGTGTACGTCAAGTTGGAGAGCGACTGGACCGACGGCAACGGGGTCAGCCACTCTGCCGGTGAGTCGGTGGACGTCGACGCCGCGACCCTCGCCAGCCTGCAGGCCGAGGGCATCGTCAGCGAGCAGTCCCACGGGCCGGGCGGCGACGGCAAGGGCCCGGACAAGTGGGCCGGGCCGGGCAGCTCCGGAGTGTGAACCAGCGCTGGTAACGCGTCGACGCGGTCGGGTCGCCTACGGGTGACCCGGCCGCGTCATGCCGTCTCGGTGCGTCAGCGGTCGTTCATGCCGGCGCGGCGGCGCAGCGCGGCCACGTCGGTCACCACGATCCGGCGCCCCTCGGTGCGCAGCCAGCCACGGCTGGCGAACGAGCCGATCGCCTGGTTGACGCTCTGTCGGGAACCACCGGCCATCTCGGCCAGCTGACTCTGGTTGAGCTCGATCGTGATCATCGGTGCCTGGCTCTCGCCAGCCAACCGGACCAGCGTCTTTGCCACCCGACCGGGCAGGTCGAGGAAGACGTGGTCGGCGTTCTGCTCGGTGAGCCTGCGGATCAGCCCGCCCAGGGAGCGCATCACCGCGTCCAGGATGCGGGGGTTGGAGTGCACCAGCTCCATGAACGCGCCCCGGGAGAGCGCGAGCGCCGCGCAGTCCTCGATGGCCTCTGCCGAGGCGGACCGGGTGGACGCGTCGAGCAGGGAGACCTCGCCGAGCACATCCGGTGGACGGATAACCGACAGCACGGCCCGCTCGCCGGTGGGCGCGGTGCGAAAGACGGCCACCGCGCCGCGGCGCAACACGATCAGCGACTCACCCGGGTCGTTCTCCACGAAGAGCAACTGACCCTTGCGGTAGGTGCGCGGGACGGCGGCGGCGATGACGCGCTGCCGCACCTCGGGCTCCAGCCCGGCGAACATCTCGACACCCGTGAGCGCGTCACCCGGCTCCGGCAGGCGAACCTCCACGGCCCAACCCCTCCCCGGTCATGGACCAAAAAATCGCTCACCGGGTGAACCTGATGGCCCTGACAAGGTGAACTGACACCGATTCGGCGTCCGGTAGCGATACACATCAGATCATGACGCTCCGGTCGCTTGCTGTACACCCCTCGAAGCACTTCCGTGACCGTCGCGAGCTGCGGCGTACCGCTTCGTGGGGTGCAGATCCAACCCGGCGGCGCGGGTCATCGCTGGCCTGGGCCGCGCCGTCCGCCGGCCCCGCCTGCCAGCGCCGCCGGGCGGTGGGCGAGGATGGCCGGAATGGTCTACCGCTACTTCTACGACTGCGAGTTCATCGAGGACGGCACAACCGTCGACCTCGTCTCGATTGGTGTCGTCGACGAGTACGGCCGCGAGTTCTACGCGGTCTCCACCGAGTTCGATGACTCCCGCGCCGTGCCCTGGGTCCGGCGGAACGTGCTGGACAAGCTGCCCTCCCCGGCCGACCGGGCCTGGCGTTCGCGCGAGCGCATCCGCGACGACCTGTACGACTTCCTGGTCGAACCGATCCGGGACCGGCCGGGGGAGCAGTTGGAGCTGTGGGCCTGGTTCGCGGCGTACGACCATGTGGTGCTCGCCCAGCTCTGGGGTGCGATGCCGGCGCTGCCTCGGGAGATCCCCCGCTACACCAAGGAGCTGCGGCAGCTCTGGGATGACCGTGGTCGGCCGACCCTGCCGGATGCGGACGCGGCCCGGCACGACGCTCTGGTCGACGCCCGGCACAATCTGGCCCGCTGGCGGGCGATGACGGCCCGCTGAGTGGCGGTGCACTGACGGTTGTGTCGCCGTAGGTTTGACCGGTTCTGTCCCGGGCATCGGTTCGACGAGTCGAGCCGAGGGAGAGTGCAATGAGCAACGAGTCGACCAGCGCCGCCGAGGCCCGCGCCCGGGTCACCGAACTGGCCCGGGCCGCGCGGATCTGCATGCTCACCACGATCGCTCTGGACGGGCGGCAGGTGAGCCGGCCGATGGGGCTCCAGGAGGCCGAGTTCGACGGCGACCTGTGGTTCTTCGCCTCCGCCGATTCGGCCAAGGTCCGTCAGATCCGGGTGAACCCGGAGGTCAACGTCGCCTTCTCCGACCAGAAGCACAACGCCTGGGTGTCGATCTCCGGCACCGCCACCGAGGGGTTCGACCGGTCCCGCGCGGAGCAGTTGTGGAGCCCGGTGCTCACGGTGTGGTTCCCGGACGGGCTGGACACTCCCGGCCTGACCCTGATCAGGGTGCATGCCAGCTCGGCCGAGTACTGGGACTCGCCCAGCAGCACCGTGGTCAACCTGCTCGGCTTCGCCAAGGCCGCCGTCACGGGCCGGCCGCCGGAGGCCGGCGAGAACCACGAGGTGACCTTCTGACCCGCGAGAGGTCGCCGATCGACCCGGGGCGCGCAGTCATCGCACAGGCAAGCCGACTACAGTGCGCAGTGACGGCCCGCCCCGGGCCGGCAATGGCGCCGATGGTCTGACCTGACACATATCCTGGGGCATATCGGGCTTTACCTGATGCTTCAGGAGGATGAGCAGATCATGCGTATCGGCGTGCTCACTGGCGGCGGCGACTGCCCGGGTCTCAATGCGGTCATCCGGGCGGTGGTCCGCAAGGGCGTCGCCACTTACGGTCACGAGTTCGTGGGCTTCCGGGATGGCTGGAAGGGCCCGCTGGAGGGTCTGTCCCGGCCGCTGGACATCGCTGACGTCCGCGGCATCCTGCCCCGCGGCGGCACCATCCTCGGCTCGTCCCGGACCAACCCGTTCAAGATCGAGAACGGCGTCGAGCGGATCAAGGACAACCTCGCCGCACAGGGCGTGGACGCGCTGATCGCGATCGGCGGCGAGGACACCCTCGGTGTGGCCACCAAGCTCTACGAGCTGGGTGTGCACGTGGTCGGCGTCCCGAAGACGATCGACAACGACCTGGGCGCCACCGACTACACCTTCGGCTTCGACACCGCGGTCAACATCGCGATGGAGGCCATCGACCGCCTGCACACCACCGCGGAGAGCCACCACCGCACCCTGGTCGTCGAGGTGATGGGCCGGCACGCCGGCTGGATCGCCCTGCACGCCGGCCTGGCCGGTGGCGCCAACGTCATCCTGCTGCCCGAGCGTCAGTTCGACGTCGAGCAGGTGGCCGGCTACGTCGAGAAGCGCTTCCAGCACCAGTACGCCCCGATCGTGGTGGTCGCCGAGGGCGCCCAGCCGCTGGACGGCCAGATGGTCCTCGCCAACCAGGAGCTGGACTCGTTCGGCCACGTCCGCCTCGGCGGCATCGGCCAGTGGCTCGCCGAGCAGCTGGAGGCCAAGACCGGCAAGGAGGCCCGCACCGTGGTGCTGGGCCACATCCAGCGTGGTGGCACTCCGACCGCCTTCGACCGGGTGCTCGCCACCCGCCTGGGCCTGCACGCCATCGACGCGGTCAACGAGGGCGACTGGGGCAAGATGGTCGCGATGCAGAGCACCGACATCGTCCGGGTGCCGCTGGCCGAGGCCACCCGCGAGCTGAAGACCGTGCCGCTGGAGCGGTACGCCGAGGCCGAGGTCTTCTTCGGCAGCTGATCCGCCAGCCCGCGGCGCGGCGAACCTGCGGGTCCGCCGCGCCGCGAGCCCCCGGGCGCCCTCCGGGCGCCCCGCGCCCATCGCCCCGTCGATCTAGGGCGTATCGCTGTATTTGGAGATCAACTGACGACGATCCGCCCTAGATCGGCGGGGTGAGGGACGGTGCGGGCGACATGGCAGCTGGGGTGCACACCGTTGCCGTTATCGGCGCGGGCAAGATCGGTGAGCTGATGCTCTCCGGGCTGCTGCGTTCGGGGTGGCCGGTGGATCGGCTGCTGGCTACCGCTCGGCGGCCGGCCCGCGCCGCGGAGTTGACCGAGCGGTACGGCGTACGAGTGGTCGACAACCTGACGGCGGTGGACGAGGCGGCGGTGCTCGCGGTCTCCGTGAAGCCGCAGGACGCCGCCGCGCTGCTCGACGAGATCGGTCCCAAGGTGCCGGCCGACAAGCTCGTCATCTCGCTCTGCGCCGGGCTGCCCACCAGCTTCTTCAGCCGACGGCTGCCCGACGGCACCCCGGTGGTCCGGGTGATGACCAACACCCCGGCGCTGGTCGACGAGGCGATGACCGCGATCTCGGCGGGCGCGTACGCCACCGGCGCGCACCTGGCGCTGGCCGAGGAGATGTTCAAGCCCCTCGGCCAGACGATCCGGGTGCCCGAGTCCCAGCAGGACGCGGTCACCGCGCTCTCCGGCTCCGGCCCGGCCTACTTCTACCTGCTCGTCGAGGCCATGATCGACGCTGGGATCCTGCTCGGGCTTCCCCGACAGGTGGCGCACGAGCTGATCGTGCAGACCGCGATCGGCTCGGCGGTGATGCTGCGCGACTCCGGCGAGCACCCGGTCAAGCTGCGCGAGGCGGTCACCTCGCCGGCCGGCACGACCATCTCCGCGATCCGTGAGCTGGAGAAGCACGGCGTACGGGCGGCGATGCTCGCCGCGCTGGAGGCCGCCCGGGACCGCGCCCGCGAGCTGGCCGCCCAGGCCGACTGAGCGTTGCGGGGCCGTGCGCTCCTGCGTGTGTGCCGCATACTGGCCCGGTGTTCACACTCGCCCAGGCCCGGCACCTGGTGGCCACCCTGCAGCCGCGCGTCGATGAGTTGATCCGGGTCCGGGCCGACCTGGCCGAGCTGCGCGTCGACCTGGCCGACCACGGCGTGAGCGCGCTCGGCGGGCTGGCCGAGGTGAAGGGGCTGGAGGCCCGGCTGCACGCCGTCGTCGACGAGTTGCACCAGCACGACATCCAGGTCAAGGGCATCGCCCCGGTGCTGCTCGACTTCCCGGGCGAGCGGGCCGGCCGCGCGGTGCTCTGGTGCTGGCTGGAGGGTGACTCGGACGTGCGCTGGTACCACCGGGCCGAGTGTGGCTTCGCCGGCCGCCGCCCCGTCTGAGAGCACTGCCCCCGCTGAGCGTCACGGCCCCGGCTCAGCCCGCCGCCGACTTCGGCAGGACCGGGTCGGCGGCCTCGGTCACCGCGAACACCACCACGTTGTCCCGGTAGTGCCCGCGCTGCCGGTCGAAGTCGCCGCCGCAGGTGACCAGGCGTAACTCCGCGCCGGGCGTCGGGCCGTAGACCACGGCCGTGGGGAACTGGTCCTTGCGGGTACGCAGCGACCCGGTCACCCGGAACGACAGGCGCTGCCCGCCACGCCACACCTCGACCAGGTCGCCGGGACGCAGCTCGCCGAGCCGGGCGAAGACCGCCGGGCCGCGCCGTGAGTCCAGATGCCCGGCGAGGACGGCCGGGCCGGTGTCGCCGGGGGCCGGGCCGCCGCCGTACCAGCCAGCGGTGTCGAAGTCGGTCGGCGGGATCAGCGCACCGGCGCGGTCCAGGCCCAGCACGGTGAGCGTGGAGTCGACGCCGATGCGCGGTACGCGTACCCGCGTGGGTGGGCCCTGTGCCGCGGGCGCGGCGGCCGTCGACGGGCAGTCGTCGGCGCAGCCGGGGTGCCAGCTCGCCACCGGTGGCGGCGGACCGGTGGTGGCCAGCCCGACCCCGGTGCCGGCGGCCAGGCAGACCGCCGCGCCGGCCGCGACCAGCGCGGCCAGCGGCACCCGGCGGTCGCGGTGCCGCCGGATCGACGGGTCGGGCCCGATGCTCACCAGGTGGTGCGCCGCCGCCGACGCCACAGCAGCAGGGTCACCGCGACGGCCGTCGCGGCCAACCCACCTACCACCAGGGGGTACGCGCCGAGCCCGGCCCTGGCGGTGCCGCCGGCGCCGGTGTCCACCCCGCCGGCGGGGACGACGGTGCCGCCCTCGGCGTCGCGGCGCAGCTCGGCGGTGAGCCCGCCCTGCTTCGCGTCGAGCACCAGCAGCGAGTAGACCGCGCCGCCGGTCAGCCGCACCTCGGTGTCGGTGCTCGGCCCGCCGGCACCGGTCAGCTTCAGCCGCCACCTGCCCGGCTCGACCTGCTGGTATTCGGTCGTGGTGGCGAACTGCACGCCGTCGGCGATCATCGGGCCGTCGGCGGCGGCCACGTCGAGCACCGGGGTACGCACGGAAGCCTGCACGACACGCACCTTGGCGCGGCCCTGCGTGGGCGCGCTGAGGTCGTCGTTGAGCACCCGCAGCCCCAGATCGGCGTGCCGGCCGACACCGGCCACCGTGTACGCATCGCCGCTGTTCACCGCGACCTCGGTGGTGAGCACCGGGGGATCGCTGGCGGGGGCGCCGGCCTCGCGCATCGCCACCGCGTAGCGGCCGGGTGCCAGCTCCAGATAGTCGGAGACCACGCCGTAGCCGACCCCGGGGAAGACCCTCGGCTTCGCGGCGTCCGGCGCGGCCAGGTAGACGTCGACGGCAGGGGTGTCGGGGGAGAGGTGAGCGAGCCGGACGTAGCCGACGGTGTCCGCGCCGGTCGCGGCACTGGCCGGAACCGGGGTGCCGGCGGCGGCGAGGGCGGTGGTGAGCAGGAGCGCGCCGGAGCCGGCCAGCAGCCGGCGGGGGACGGTACAAAGCGTGTGCATGTCGCCTCCGGAAGCACGTTCGGTGAGCGGGCGGCAACCCAGAGAACAGAGTCCCGTGTGCGGGACTGCAACGCAAGTTGCCGAGGCGAAGTTTCTGTCGCCGCCCCGTCGCTGCCCCGCCCGGTGCAAGATCCACGCTAGGGACCGGCATCCGACGCACCGTTCCCCCTCTTCCCGAGGGCGGACGGGCCGCCGCAGGACGTCGTACTCCCTTATTCTCGGTCGATGCGGGATCGCCGGGTGGCGCTGGTGTGGGCGGCCTTCGTCGTCGTCGCGCTGGTGTCCTGCGTGCTCGTGCTGCGACGCGAGGACCGGCTCTCCGACCTGCACATCTACTACGGCGCACTGTCCGATCTGCACGCCGGTAAGCCGCTGTACGGGTACGTGGCGGAGAACGGCGGGCCGTTCACCTACCCGCCGTTCGCCGCCCTCGTGCTGGGGCCGATCACCGTCGTCGGCGAAGGCGTACTGCAGGGGATCTGGCTGGTGGCGACGTGCGCGGCGGTGGTCGCCATCGCCGGGGCGGTCGGTGTCTCGCTGACCACCCGACAGTCCCGGCGCCCGCTCGTCGTGGCGGTGGCGGCCACGGTGCTGATGCTCTCCGCGCCGGTGCAGAGCAATCTGCGCTTCGGTCAGGTCAGCATCCTCATCGTGCTGATGGCCCTGCTCGACGGGATGGGCGTCGTCCCGCCCCGGCTGCGTGGGGTGCTGGTCGGGATGGCCGCGGCGATCAAGCTGACCCCGCTGCTGTTCGTGGTCTATTTTCTCGCCACCGGGCGCTACCGCGACGCCGCCCGCGCGGTGGCGACCTTCGTGGCCTGCGCCGGGCTCGCCGCGATCGTGCTGCCGGGCGAGAGCTGGACCTACTGGACCGAGGCGGTGCGGCAGACCTCGCGGATCGGCAACCTGGCCTCACTGGGCAACCAGTCCCTGCACGGGATGCTGCTGCGCATCGGTGTCGACGAGGCGACGTTGCCCCCGCTCTGGGCCGGTCTGGTGGCGCTCATCTGCGCGGCGGCGCTGCTGCGGGCCCGGCAGTTGGCGCTGGAGGGCCGCCCGGGGCACGCGGCGGTGCTCGTCGGCTGCGCCACCGTCGCCGCGTCCCCGGTGTCCTGGACCCATCACCAGGTGTGGCCGGTGCTCGCGGCGATGCTGCTGGTCGGCGCGTCCGGCGTCACTCAGCGGGCCGCTGGCGCGGCGCTGCTCGCCACGATGGTCGTCTCGTTGGGCGCGGTCCTCAGCCCGGTGTCGATGCGGCCGGGCGTGCAGTTCCTCTTCGAGAACGCCCGCGCCGTCGGGGTGTGCCTGCTGTGCCTGGCCGGCTTCGGTGGCGTCGCGGTCGCCGCCGCCCGAACCAGCCGGCGGCCGTCCCGGGGGCGGGGCTGGCTGCGGGTGGGCGTCCCGGCCACGGTCGCGGTCGCGTTCTTCGCCGTGCAGCCGTTGCCCGCCGGGGCCGACCCCACCTTCAAGGCGTACGTCCTCGACGACGTGGCCAACCCGCGATACTTCTTCGTCTGCCGTGGCCCGGTCGAGTGCGCCGCCTACGGCACCGACGCGCCGGTCACCTTCGGCACCCGCGCCGAGAAGACCAAGGTCCGCGTCAACGGTGTGGTCTCCCCACAGGTGACCCGACTGGAGTACTACTCCGCCCCCGGTGGGGCACCGCGGGCCATCCCGCTGCTCGACGCGTACCCGGGAACACGCACGTTCTCGTTCCGTTCGGCGAACATGGCCCAGGGGCGGCTCGTCGCGTACGCCTCGGACGGTCAGCCGATCGCCAGCTACGACGACGAACTGGCCGCCGCCCTCCGTACGGCCACCCGATAGGGGGTCGCACGAGGGGCGGGCGGCGTTGCTCAGCGGGTGGCGGCGGCCAGGGCGGCGCGCAGCTTCTCGGCGTCGGCCGGGGCCGGGTGCTCCCAGTCAGTCGGGTCGGCCGAGTAGATCGAGCCGTACGCCGGCGTGTCCGGCTGGTAGCGCCATCCCTCGGCCAGCGACCCGGCGTCCACGACGTCGTAGCCGATCCGGTCCAGGAAGGCGGTCACCTCGGCCTTCGCGGCGGCGTCGTCACCGGCGATCGCGAGGGCGCTGCGGTCGGCCGCGCCCGTCGGCCGGGGCAGCGCGGCCAGGTGCTTGAAGAAGATGTTGTTGAAGACCTTGACCACTCGCGACTCCGGCAGGTGCTGCTGGAGCAGCTCGCTGCTGGTGGTCTCGCCGGAATCCAGCTCCGGGAGGTTCCCGTCGCGCTGCGGGTAGTAGTTGTTGGTGTCGATGACGACCTTGCCGGCCAGCGGCTCCACGGGCACCGCGCGGTACGCCTTCAGCGGCACGCTGACCACCACCAGGTCGCCGACCTGCGCCGCGTCCTGTGCCGTGCCGGCGCTGGCGTGCGAGCCCAGCTCGTCGGCGAGGTCCTTCAGCGTCTCCGGGCCGCGCGAGTTGCTCAGCACCACGTCGTAGCCGGCGTCCACCGCCAGGCGGGCCACCGTGCCGCCGATGTTGCCACTGCCGATCAGTCCCACAGTTGTCATGTTGCTTCCCAACTCCGTCCACCCGCGACGCATTCCCGACCGGCGCGGTGGGTTATTCCCGTTGCCCGGTGCCGACCGGCTGCGCACACTGCCGGGCATGCGCTGTCTCGTCGAGGATCTCGCGACCTTCGCCGCCACGGCGGGTGCCTGGCTGCGGCGCGAGCCCGTCCTGCACAACGTACTGCTCACGCTGGTCGCCGACCGGCTCTCCGGGGACGTGCCACTCTCCGGTGCCGAGCGGTTCGTCCGGGTGGTCGACGACGACGGGGTGACGGTGGGGGCGCTGGTGCAGACCCCGCCGCGCTGACCCCACCCCGCCTCTTGGTCATGGAGTTGTGGCGGGGAGGGCCTTCTCGATGGCGACACGCAGTTCGTCGGCGGCGGGCTCGACCGTCGGGGCGAACCGGGCGGCGACTGTGCCGTCCGGGGCCACCAGGAACTTCTCGAAGTTCCACCGGATGTCCCCGGTGTGCCCGTCGGCGTCGGGGGTGTCCACCAGTTCGGCGTAGAGCGGGTGCCGGTCGGGCCCGTTGACGTCGACCTTCTCGGTCAGCGGGAACGTGACCCCGTAGTTGACCTGGCAGAAGTCGCTGATCTCGGCGGCGCTGCCCGGCTCCTGCCCGGCGAACTGGTTGCAGGGCACGCCGAGCACCACCAGGCCACGGTCGGCGTAGGTGTCCGCGAGTGTCTGGAGGCCGGCGTACTGGGGGGTGAGGCCGCAGCGGGAGGCCACGTTGACGACCAGCAGCGCCTTGCCGCGGTAGCGGGCCAGGTCGGCAGGGCCGCCGTTGAGGGCGTCGATCGGGATGTCGAAGACGGTCATGGGCCGAGGCTACGCGCCGACCGTGCGGGGCTCCGGAGGGTGGGCGGAGCGAATGCACTCCACGCACCAGAGGAAATCGAAACATGCGCATCTTGACGAAGTGATGACGCCGTGAGTACCGTCTCACCATCGCTTTTGGAAAGTTTCCTAACAGTTCGGGAGACGCCTCATGAAAAGATCGCTCCGCCGGGCCCTATGGGCCGGTGCCGTGGTCGCCGTGACCGTCGCAGCGGTGCCGGTGACCACCGCCTTCGGCGCCGGCACGGTCACCACCACGTTCACCAAGGCGCAGGACTGGGGGACCGGTCACGAAACGAAGGTGACCGTCACCAACGGATCCAGTGCCACCGTCAACACCTGGCGCATCGAGTTCGACCTGCCTTCGGGCACCACCATCAGCAGCGCCTGGGACGCCGACGTGACCAGCAGCGGCAACCACTACGTCGCGGTCAAGAAGAGCTGGGCCGGTGGGCTCGCCCCCGGTGCCTCGTTCAACTGGGGCTACAACGGCACGGGCGCCTTCAAGGCGCCGCTGAACTGCACCGTCAACGGCGCACCGTGCGGTGGCGGCACCCCGACCACCCCGCCGACCACGACGCCGCCGACCACGGCGCCACCCACCACCGCCCCACCCACCACCGCCCCGCCCACCACGCCACCGCCGACCACCACCCCGCCGAACCCAGGTGGCAAGAAGGTCGTCGGGTACTTCGCCGAGTGGGGCGTCTACGGGCGCAACTACCACGTCAAGAACATCCAGACCAGCGGCTCGGCCGCCAAGCTGACCCACATCCTGTACGCCTTCGGCAACACCACCGGTGGCCGCTGCTCCATCGGTGACAGCTACGCCGACTACGAGAAGGCGTACACGGCTGCGGACAGCGTCGACGGCGTCGCCGACACCTGGGACCAGCCGCTGCGCGGCAGCTTCAACCAGCTGCGCAAGCTCAAGCAGATGAACCCGCACCTCAAGGTCATCTGGTCCTTCGGCGGCTGGACCTGGTCCGGCGGCTTCACCCAGGCCGCGCAGAACCCGGCCGCCTTCGCCGAGAGCTGCTACAACCTCGTCGAGGACCCGCGCTGGGCCGACGTCTTCGACGGCATCGACGTCGACTGGGAGTACCCGAACGCCTGCGGCCTGACCTGTGACAGCAGCGGTCCGAACGCGTTCAAGAACGTGATCAGCGCGCTGCGGTCGAAGTTCGGCTCCAACGCCCTGGTCACCGCCGCGATCACCGCGGACGGCAGCAACGGCGGCAAGATCGACGCCACCGACTACGCCGGTGCCATCGGCAACCTCAACTGGTTGATGCCGATGACGTACGACTACTTCGGCGCGTTCAACGCCCAGGGCCCGACGGCCCCGCACTCGCCGCTCACCTCGTACACCGGCATTCCGCAGCAGGGCTTCAACTCGGACGCCGCGATCCAGAAGCTCAAGAGCAAGGGCGTCCCGGCCAACAAGCTGCTGCTCGGCATCGGCTTCTACGGCCGAGGCTGGACCGGGGTCACCCAGGCCGCACCGGGTGGCAGCGCCACGGGCGCGGCACCGGGCACCTACGAGGCGGGCATCGAGGACTACAAGGTCCTCAAGAACACCTGCCCGGCCACCGGCACGGTCGGCGGAACCGCGTACGCCAAGTGCGGCAGCAACTGGTGGAGCTACGACACCCCGTCGACGATCAACGGCAAGATGACGTACGCGAACAACCAGGGCCTCGGTGGCGCGTTCTTCTGGGAGCTCTCCGGTGACACCAGCAACGGCGAGCTCATTGGCGCCATCAAGGGCGGTCTCGGCTGAGCCGAAGGCCGACGCACCACCCACACGGCGGGGAGGGGCACGCACCGTCCCTCCCCGCCCGTGAGACACCGGCCCGGTCGACGCCCAGCGTCGGCCGGGCCGCCGTCGTTGGGTAGCGGCAGCTTGATGTGGCAGACTCGCGGCTCGGCACGTCTCGATCTCACCGTCGACGGAGGTGGTCATGCGCCCGACCCACCGCAGGCTGGCGGCGACCGCCGCCGGGCTGATGCTGCTGCCGGTCGCCCTGGCCGGTTGCGGGATCGGCCGCGGTGACGAGGAGCCGGCCGCCAAGGCCGAGCGTGCCCCCGCTGAGGAGGCCGCCACCCGCTCCCGTGAGCGCGTACAGGCGTACCTCGACGCGATGACCGCCAAGGACGTCGCCGCCGGCCGTAGCCAGCTCTGCGCTCTGCTGCACGACGGCTTCGACCTGGGTGCCACCGGCCCCAACGGCGACTTCGCCGATCACTTCCAGGTGCCTGAGGCGGCCATCACCGACATCCGGTCCGGTCAGCTGGGGCAGGAGGTCAGCGTCTCGGTCTCGGTCACCGTCGGCAAGCGCACCGTCGCCCGGCCGCTGGTGTTCACCGTCACCCGCGACGGAGGCGACTGGTGCATCGCCGGGGAGGCACCGGGAGGTGCTCCGGCCGCCGGCCCGACCCCGACCGGCGCCGTTCCCTCGCCCGCGTCCTGACCAGCGCCCGACGGGTTGATCTCCCATCTGCCGGAACCGTCCCCCTCGCCGCCCGTGCACCCCGACCGTCGCCGTACGCTTTCTGTCATGCGCCATGAGTGGCATCAGCTGAGCCATCCCGGGGTGGGTAGCCCGGGCCTGCAGACCAGCCGACCGACCGTCGACTCCGCCGAGGACGCCGCGCTCGGCCTGGACCGATGGCGGGAGCTGCCCCGCGAGCAGATCCCGCCGTGGTCCGATCCGGCCGCCGTCGCCGAGGTCTGCAAGGTCCTCGACACCGTGCCGTCGGTCGTCGCGCCCTACGAGGTGGACCAGCTCCGGCAGAAGCTTGCCCTGGTCTGCGAGGGCAAGGCGTTCCTGCTCCAGGGCGGCGACTGCGCCGAGACCTTCGTCGACAACACCGAGAGCCACCTGCTGGCCAACGCCCGCACCCTGCTCCAGATGGCGATCGTGCTCACCTACGGCGCGTCGCTGCCGGTGGTCAAGGTCGCCCGGGTCGCCGGCCAGTACACCAAGCCCCGCTCGCTGCCCACCGACGCGCGCGGCCTGCCCGCCTACCGCGGCGACCTGATCAACTCGCTGGAGGCCGACCCGGCCGCCCGGGTCGCCGACCCGCAGCGCATGATCCGGGCGTACGCCAACTCGGCGGCGGCGATGAACATGCTCCGGGCGTACCTCGCCGGTGGGCTCGCCGACCTGCACGCCGTGCACGACTGGAACAAGGGCTTCGTGAAGAACTCCCCGGCGGGGGAGCGCTACGAGGCGATCGCCCGGGAGATCGACCGGGCGCTGGCCTTCATCCGGGCCTGCGGCATGACCGACGACGAGGCCCTGCGCACCGTCACCCTCTACTGCTCCCACGAGGCGCTCGCCCTGGAGTACGACCGGGCGCTCACCCGGGTCTCCGACCGTCGGGCGTACGGGCTCTCCGGGCACTTCCTCTGGATCGGCGAGCGCACCCGGCAGATCAGCGGTGCGCACATCGACTTCATCTCCCGGATCGCCAACCCGATCGGCGTCAAGCTCGGCCCGACCACCTCCCCGGACGAGGCGATCGAGCTGTGCGAGAAGCTCAACCCGGACAACGTCCCCGGCCGGCTCACCCTGATCAGCCGGATGGGCAACCACCGGGTGCGCGACGCCCTGCCGCCGATCGTGGCGAAGGTCACCGCCGCCGGCGCCAAGGTGGTCTGGCAGTGCGACCCGATGCACGGCAACACGCACGAGTCGTCCAACGGCTACAAGACCCGGCACTTCGACCGCATCGTCGACGAGGTGCTCGGCTACTTCGAGGTGCATCGAGGGCTGGACACCCACCCCGGTGGTCTGCACGTCGAGTTGACCGGCGAGGACGTCACCGAGTGCCTCGGCGGCGCCCAGGGCATTGAGGATCTCGACCTGCCCGACCGGTACGAAACCGCCTGCGACCCGCGACTCAACACTCAGCAGTCGTTGGAGTTGGCCTTCCTCGTAGCGGAAATGCTCCGTGGCTGAGCCTGCGAGCCCCGTGGTCGGCAGCCGAAGGGATGGAAATGCCTGACATGTTCGTGGACCTGCGCTCCGACACGGTGACCCGGCCGACCGCCGGCATGCGGGAGGCGATGGCCACCGCCGAGGTCGGTGACGACGTCTACGGCGAGGACCCGACCGTCAACGCGCTGGAGGCCGAGGTCGCCGCGCTGTTCGGGCACGAGGCGGCGCTGTTCGCCCCGAGCGGGTCGATGGCCAACCAGATCGCCCTGCAACTGCTGGTGTCGCCCGGCGACGAGCTGCTCTGCGACGCCGACGCGCACGTGGTCACGTACGAGATCGGTGCCGCGGCCGCGTACGGCGGGATCTCCTCGCGGACCTGGCCCGCGGTCGGCGCGGACATCGACCCGGAGGTGATCGCCGGGATGATCCGGCCGGACGGCTATTTCGCCGTCCCCACCCGCGCGATCGCCGTCGAGCAGACCCACAATCGCGGCGGCGGCGGGGTGATTCCGCTGGCCACCCTGCGGGAGTTGCGCGGGGTCGCCGACGACGCGGGCGTCGCGCTGCACTGCGACGGCGCCCGGATCTGGCATGCGCATGTCGCCGACGGGGTGCCCTTGATCGAGTACGGGCGGCTCTTCGACACCCTGTCGGTGTGCCTCTCCAAGGGCCTTGGCGCGCCGGTCGGCTCGCTGGTGGTGGGCAGCGCGGAGAAGATCGAACGGGCCCGGATGATCCGCAAGCGGATGGGTGGTGGCATGCGCCAGGCCGGCATCCTCGCCGCCGCCGGTCGGTACGCGCTCGCGCACCACGTCGACCGGCTGGCCGACGACCACGCCAGGGCGGCCCGGCTCGCCGAGGCCGTCGCGCCGTTCGGGGTGCTCGCCACCGTGGTCCGCACCAACCTGGTCGCACTGGACCTCACCAAGCACGCCCTGGACGCACGTGCCCTGGCCGCCGCTGCGCGAGCCGAAGGCGTACTGATCTCGGTGCTCGGCCCCCGTACGGCCCGCCTGGTCACTCACCTGGGTCTCAACGACGCGGACATTGACCGAGCCACCGCAGCCCTCCCACGAATCCTGGCCGCCTAACCCCCCTCCACCCCCCGCCCCCCCGCCCCTCCACCCCCCGCCCCCCGCCCTCGCCGATCTAGGGCGAATCGTCGTGGTTGGAGATCAGCTAGCGACGATTTTCCCTAGATCGACGCGATGAGGGGTCTTGCCACGCACCCTCAGGGGCCGGGTTAGGAGGGTGGGGTTAGGCGGGTGAGGGTGGTGATGTCGGCGGCGTGGCCGACGTGCTTCTCGCTCGGGGTTTCCACGACTATCGGGACACCGGCGGTGGCTGGGTGGGCCATCAGCTCGGCGAAGGCGGGCTCGCCGATGGTGCCCTTGCCGATGTTCTCGTGCCGGTCCCGGGTGGAACCGCACAGATCCTTCGAGTCGTTGGCGTGCACCAGCCGCAACCGGTCCGCACCCACCGTGGCCACCAGCGTGTCCAGGGTCGCCGTCATGCCGCCCTCGGCCGCCAGGTCGTGGCCTGCCGCCCAGGCGTGGCAGGTGTCGAAGCAGACCCCGAGCATGGGGTGCCGGTCCACCGCGTCCAGGTAGGGCCCGAGCTGCTCCACCCGGGAAGCGAGTGACCGGCCGCCGCCCGCGCTCGGCTCGACCAGCAGCATCGGCCCGCCGGTGTCAGCGGCCCAGTCGAGCAGCGGCAGCAACTCCTGGCGGACCTGTCGCATCGCCGCCTCGGCGTGGCCCTCGTCCACCGAACTGCCCGCGTGGAACACCACCGCCCGAGCGCCGATCGCCACACCCCGACGCAGCGCGTGCGCCAGCGTCTGCGCCGACTTCTCGACCGTGGCCGGGGTGGGCGAGCCGAGGTTGACCAGCAGCGAGGCGTGGATGAACGCCGGAATGCCCCGCTCGGCGCAGCCCTCGCGGAACAGGGCGTCCTGCACGGGGTCACCGCTGGGCAGCGCCCAGCCCCGCGAGTTGGAGACGTAGACCTGCACCACCTGGGCACCGGTCGCGTCGGCGTACGGCAGGGCGGCCTTGGCCAGCCCACCGGAGGTGGAGGTGTGCGTGCCGACCGGCCGGGAGCGGGTCACCGGCATCTCAGAGGCACCCGATGGTGACCTGGGTGCCCGGCGGCACCTGCGAATTCTCGCCCGGGATCTGGTAGCGGACCACGGCGTTCGGGTTCACCTGAATCGCCACCGGGAAGCCCTGGCTCTCCAACACCTGCTTGGCCTGCTGGCAGGGCAGGTCGATCACCCGGGGCACGACGACCAGCGGTGGGCCCTTGCTGACATCCAGCTTGACCTGGGTGCCCTTCTCCACGCCGGCACCGTCGGCCGGGCTCTGGCCGAGAATCTCGTCCTTGGGCTTGTCGGAGTCCTTGTAGGTCTCCACCGGCACCAGGTTGAGCTGGGCCAGGGTGGTCCGGGCCTCGGTCAGGTTCTTGCCGACCAGGTTCGGCACCGTCACCGGCGCCCTGCCCCGGCTCAGAATGAGGGTGATCTTCGCACCCGGTTTGACCTCGGCGCCCACCTTGGGGGAGCTGTCCACCACGACCCCGGCCGGAAGGCTGTCGTCGTAACGGGGGGCTCCCCTGGCCACCACCAGCTTCACGTTGACCAGGTCCGCCTCGGCAAGCTCGAACTCCTTGCCGATCACGTCCGGCACGGGGAAGCGCTCCGGGCCGAGGGAGAGGGTCAGGGTGATCGTGCCACCCTTGACGATTTTGGTGGCCGACGCCGGGCTCTGCCCCAGCACGCTGTCCTTCGGGGCCTTCTCGTCGAAGCGCGGCTCACCGTACTTAAGGATGAGCCCAACACGGTCGGCCTGCGCCTGCGCGTCGGCCTTGCTCAGACTCACCAGCTGCGGGGCGGCCGTGTAACGGCCGACGCCGAACCACCAACCCCCGACGGCGGCCACCAGGCCCAGCACCACCACCACGGCCGCGACGGCGAGCCGGCCGTGGGAGTTGCCCAGCACCGTGCTGCGCAGGGCGGCGAGCCGGGCACCCAGGCCATCCGCCGGCTCCGGGGCGGCCCGACGTCGACCCGGCCCCTGGCTGCTGCCACCCTCGGGCAGCCGCGCCCAGGCCGGGCGGTTTGGCGGACGGACCGTGGCGACCATCATGGTCGGCTGGGAGAGTGGCGCGTCGCCACTGATCGGGCGGAGTACGGCGGTATGGCTGTTGGCGTCGCCCAGGCGGTCCCGGGCAACCTGCACCTCGGCCAGCAGTGCGCCGGCGTCGGCGGGCCGCGCGTCGGGATCGCGCCGGGTAGCCCGCTGCACCAGGTCGTCGAGGACCCGCGGCAGGCCGGGCACCAGCGTCGAGGGTGTCGGCACGTCCCGGTCGACGTGCTGCCAGGCGACGTCCACCGGGCGGTCCCCGTCGTACGGCACGCGGCCGGTGAGCATCTCGAACAGCACGATGCCGGCCGAGTAGACGTCGGTGCGCGGATCGGCACGGCCCTCGGTGACCAGCTCCGGGGCGACGTACGCCACGGTGGCCATCAGCTGGTTGCCCTGCTCCTCGTCGGCGCTCGCCTCGACCGCCCGGGCCAGCCCGAAGTCGGCCACCTTGACGACGCTGTCGACCAGGTTGGCGACGCCGCCGGTGGGCGCCTCGGCGACCAGCACGTTTTCCGGTTTGACGTCGCGGTGCACGAGACCGGCCCGGTGCGCGGCGGCGATCGCGGCGAGCATCTGCTCGGCGATGGCCAGCGCCTCGTCCGGATTGAGCCGGCGTCGCTCGGCCAGGACGTCGCGCAGCGTACGGCCGCGGACGTACTCCATCACCAGGTACGGCAGACCGGCGTGAGTGCCCTGGTCGTAGACCGCCACCACGTTCGGGTGGGTCAGCCGGGCGATGGTCTTCGCCTCGTCGGTGAACCGGGCCACGAAGTTGGCGATCCGGGCACGGGCCTCGGGCGCCTGGGTCGGGTGAATGATCTTGACAGCGACGGTGCGCTCAAGGCGTTCGTCGGTAGCGGTGTACACGGTCGCCATGCCACCACGGGCCACGCGACCGCGAATGCGGTAGCGCCCGTCGATCAGCGAGCCCAGCAACGTGTCGGCGACCTGTGTGTCCATCGGCAGGCAGTCTATGTGTCCAGGGGGTGAAGGTTGAACAGGATGCTACAGCCGGACGCTGAACTGGTCCGCCCCACCGCGCTCGCCGACCCTCATCCGCTGGTCAGCGACGGTCAGGAGAGCGGACTCCGATCGACCTTCCGGGGTGCCGGTGGTTCGTCGCGGCGGCGGCGTGGCAGGGTGGTCGGGTGACCGAACCCGTACCCGACCCGGCCGTGCCCGGCCTGGAGCTCGCCGGACCCACCGATCCGGCCGGCTGGCTGACCCTGCCCGACGTCGCCGAGCGCCTCGACGTGTCGATCAGCAAGGTGCACCAGATGATCCGTGACCGGGAGTTGCTGGCGGTCCGCCGCGACGGCATCCGCCGTGTCCCGGCCGACCTGGTTGCCAACCAGGTCGCGCTCAAGCACCTGCCCGGCGTGCTCAACCTGCTCTCCGACAACGGCTACGACGACGAGGCGGCCCTGCGCTGGCTCTACGAGCCGGACGACACCCTCCCCGGCGCCACTCCAGCCGCCGCACTCTCCGGCGACCAGGCCCGCGAGGTAAAGCGCCGGGCCCAGGCACTCGGCTTCTAACCCCGACCCTTCCCCCCGTCGATCATGAAGTTAGCGGCGCGACACGCCGACGCGGACGCCGCTAACTTCATGATCGACGCGCTGTGAGGCGGGGCCGGGGGCGCGGGCCGGGGGCGGGTGTGGGGTGGGGTGGGTTAGTCGGCTCGGCGGGTTGCGGCTATGGCCAGGTCTACCAGGGCTTGACGGGCCTCGGTGTCCAGGTCGACGGCGGTCAGTGCCGCCAGGGCGGCGTCGGTGAGCGTGACGATCCGCTGCTCGGTGCGGGCCAGCGCCCCGCTCGCGGAGATCAGCTCGCGCAGCCGGGCCACCCCCTGCTCGTCCAACTCCGGGTCGCCGAGCCGGCTGAGCAGCAGCTCACGGCCTGCGTCGTCGGTGGCCTCCACGGCCGCCGCCACCAGATAGGTGCGCTTGCCCTCGCGCAGGTCGTCCCCGGCCGGCTTGCCGGTCAACGCCGGGTCACCGAAGACCCCCAGCACGTCGTCGCGGAGCTGGAACGCCTCGCCCAGTGGCAGCCCGTACGCCGAGTAGGCCATCCGCACGTCGGCCGTCGCGTCGGCCAGCGCGGCACCGAGCAGCATCGGACGCTCGACGGTGTACTTCGCGGACTTGTACCGGGCGATCTTGCTGGCCCGTTCCACCGAGGTGTCCCCGGTGACCTGCGTCAGCACGTCGAGGTACTGCCCGACGGTGACCTCGGTGCGCATCTCGTCGAAGACCGGCCGGGCCCGGGCCAACGACGGCAGGTCCAGCCCCGCGGAGTGCAGCAGCTCGTCGGACCAGACCAGGCAGAGGTCGCCGAGCAGGATGGCCGCGGCATCGCCGAAGCCGTCCGGGTCACCGCCCCAGCCGGCCTTCCGGTGCCGCGCGGCGAACCGCCGGTGCACCGCGGGCTCGCCGCGGCGGGTGTCGGAACGGTCCATCAGGTCGTCGTGGATCAGAGCGCTGGCCTGGACGAACTCCAGCGCGGCCAGGGCGGTGATCACCTGGTCGCCGTCCACCCCGCTGGCGCCCCGGAACCCCCAGTACGCGAAGGCTGGACGCAGTCGCTTGCCGCCGCCGAGCACGAACGCCTCGATCGCCTCGGCCACCGGGACCAGGGCATCGTCCACCGCGGCGAGCCGGATCCGCTGGCCGGCCAGGAACTCGGTGAGGGCCTTGTCGACCCGCTCCCGTAGGCCGGCACGGTCGACGGGAGACACAGGAGCAGCGTGGGTCACGCCACGACGCTAGCGGGTGGCCGTGATCAGCGCTCCACCGCCACGCGTAGTCGCGCCGGGCCGCCCGCCGGTGCGGCCCGGGCCGGTTCGCCCGGCCGGTCGCGCGCCGGCCACCGCGGCGCGGCCCGGTCCGGTGGCCCGCGTCGAGCCGGCCCGACGGGTGGCCGCGGCGGCCTCGGCGAGCGCCACCAGCGGCACGTCCAGGACGACGGCGAGCCAGCCGAGCCAGAACCCGCCGGGGACGCGACGCTGTCGTTCCCATCGGGACACCTCGTGCCGGCTCAACGTCGGCACCCCGGCGGCGGCACACAACTCGGCAGCGGCGCGCTGCTGGCTCCAGCCACGGGCCAGCCGGCACCGGGCCAGCAGCGGCCCGAGCTGCGCTGGGCGCGGCGATGCGGTCGGGGTCATGGGTCCTCCCGGCGGGCGTCGGTGCGGTGACGACCCACCCGTCCGACCGGACGGGACCGGCGTCACCGCTCGGTTGCTGACCCCCGCGCGGGCCCGGGACCGCCCCCGCCGCCCCTCCCACGCCACCCATTCCTACCTCGGGGGTACGACGCCTTCCCGCCCGCCGGGCCGGGGCGCGCGGGGCGGCAGGGGCCGCCGAGGTGGGAAGCGCCTGGGTCGTGGCGGCATCGCCCGCTAGAGTCGGGTCGTGGCGCTCGGTCTTCCCTCGGTACTCCCCAACCCGCAGCCGGCGATCGGGGAGCTCATCCGTGAGCGCCAGCCGACCTTCTCGTTCGAGTTCTTCCCGCCCAAGACCGAGGCGGGGGAGCGGCTGCTCTGGCAGGCCATCCGCGAGCTGGAGTCGCTGCGCCCGTCGTTCGTGTCGATCACGTACGGCGCTGGCGGCTCGACCCGGGACACCACCGTGGCGGTGACCGAGCGGATCGCCACCGACACCACCCTGCTGCCGATGGCCCACCTGACCGCGGTCAACCACTCCGTCGCCGAGCTGCGACACGTGATCGGCCGGCTCGCCGGGGTGGGGGTGCGCAACGTGCTGGCCGTCCGCGGCGACCCGCCGGGCAACCCGGGCGGTGAGTGGATCCGCCACCCGGACGGCGTGGACTACGCCGAGGACCTGGTGCGCCTGGTGCGCGACGCCGGTGACTTCAGCGTCGGTGTGGCGGCCTTCCCGTACAAGCACCCCCGCTCGCCCGACGTGGCCAGCGACACCGCGCACTTCGTCCGCAAGTGCCGGGCCGGCGCCGAGTTCGCGGTCACGCAGATGTTCTTCGAGGCCGACGACTACCTGCGGCTGCGTGACCGGGTGGCCGCCGCCGGCTGCGACACCCCGATCCTGGCCGGTGTGATGCCGGTGACCCAGATCGGCACCATCGAGCGGTCCGTGCAGCTGTCCGGGGCGCCCTTCCCGACCGCGCTGGCGGCGCGCTTCGACCGGGTCGCCGACGATCCGGAGGCGGTCCGCCGGCTCGGCGTCGAGCACGCCAGCGAGATGTGCCGCCGGCTGCTGGACGAGGGTGTGCCGGGGATCCACTTCATCACCCTCAACCGGTCCACCGCGACGCGCGAGGTCTGGCAGAACCTGAAGGCCGGCGCGCGGGTGTGAACGCTGAGCTGGCGACACCTGATGCCCAGCACGACGGTTGATCCGTGGTGGGCACACAGCTGAACTGGGATCAGTACGCCACGGCGTGGGCGCGGCTGCACGGCGGGTTCGACCCGCGGGTCGCAGCGCCGGTGGTACGCGCCTGGCTGCGGTTCGCGTACCACGTCGGGTACGTGCTGGGCCGGCTGCGGGTCAGTCCCACCGCGGTCACCGTGGCCGGGGTGCTGCTCTGCTTCTGCGTACCGTTGCTGGTGACCCGGCCTGGCGACGGGCCGTTCCTCGGCGCGTTGTTCGTGCTGCTCGCCGCCGTGGCGGACAGCGTGGACGGTGCGGTGGCGGTCGCCACCAGCCGCACCACCCGGCTCGGCTACGTCTACGACTCGGTCGCCGACCGGCTCGGTGAGGTGGCGTGGTTGCTGGCGTTCTGGCTGATGGGCGCGCCGGGCGCGCTGGTCGTCGCGGGCGGCGCGCTGTCCTGGCTGCACGAGTACGTCCGAGCCCGGGCGGTCGCCGCCGGCATGCGCGACATCGGCGCGGTGACCGTGGGCGAACGCCCCACCCGGGTCTCGGTGGCGCTGGCCGGGTTGCTGGTCGCCGGCCTGGCCGGGCTGATCGAGCCGGACCTGGCCGCCGGCACCATCACCATGGCGACCGCGGTGTGGGTGCTGCTGGCCGGGTTCGGCCTGGGGCAACTGCTCTCCAGCATCCGGCGCGCCCTGCTCGACGCCGAGTGAGCGGCCCGTCCTGCTGAGTGGCCCGTCTTACCAGGCGGGGCCGATCTCATCGGCGACGATCTGCGCGGACAGGGTCACCATCGGCAATCCACCGCCCGGGTGGGTGGAGCCGCCCACCAGCCACAGCCCGCTCGCCGGGCCCCGGTTGGCGGGGCGGAGCAGCCCACCGGCGGTGCCGTAGATCGAGCCACCCGGCGCGCCGGTCGCCGCGTCCAGGTCGGCCGGGGTGCGGACCTCGCGGAACAGCAGCCGGTCGCGTACGTCCACGCCGCGCCGCGCCAGCACGTCCAGGACCCGATCGGCGTACGCGTCGGCCAGCCCCGGGCGTCGCCAGTCGACCGCGCCCGCCGCGGTGCCCTGCCGAGGGGCGTTGACCAGCACGAACCATGCCTCGTGTCCGGCCGGACGGACCATCGGGTCGTCGGCCACGGTGACGAACACCGTCGGGTCCGCCGCCGGGCGGGCCCGTACGCCGCGCCCGGGGTCGCCGAAGATCGCGTCGAACTCCGCGTCGTAGTCGTCGGGGAAGAAGACGTTGTGGTGGGCCAGCCCGGTGCTGCCGGAGACGCCGAGCAGCAGCACGAAGCCGGCGAGGCTGCGGTCGGTCAACCCGGCCAGCCGCCGCGGGTGCGGCAGCAGGTCACGGTAGACGGTGAGCGCGTCCACGTTGGCCACCACCACGTCGGCGGGCACCGGCGCGGTGACGCCGGCGAGGCGTACCCCGTGCACCCGGCCGCCGGTGGCGTCGATCCGGGTCACCGTGGCGTCGGTCCGCACGACCACGCCGAGGTCCAGGCAGCGCGTCAGCAACGCGTCGGCGAGTGTGCCCAACCCGCCGCGCAGATACCAGCCGCCGAAGGTCAACTCGGCGTACGGGACCGCGACCAGCGCCGCCGGTGCCCGGCGGGGGTCGGCGCCGGTGTAGGTGGCGTACCGGTCCAGCAGCATCCGCAGCCGGGGGTCGGACAGGTGTCGGCGGCCCAACCCGCGCAGAGTGCGGCCCGGGGCGATGGCGGCCAGATCGCCGACGCGCCAGGCCAGCGACGCGAGGTCGCGGGGGGAGTCGACGGTACGGCGCAGGATGTCCCGCGAGGAGGCGTTCCACACGCGCGCGGCCCGGTGCCACAGCCGCTGCCAGTCGGCTGCCGCCCGGTCACCGAAGGCGGCGCCGATCCGGGTGGCGAACTCCACCGGGTCGGCGCAGGAGTCCAACGTCGGGCCGCCGCCCGGGAAGACGTGCCGGACGATCGGGTCCAGCGGGACCAGGTCCAGGTATTCGTCGAGCTTCGCCCCGGTCGCCTCGAACAGGTCCTGAAAGACCTCGGGCAGGGTGAGCAGGCTCGGCCCGGTGTCGAAGTGGAACGACCCGGCCGGGGTGTCGTGTGCGTACCGGCCGAGCTTGCCGCCGACCGTGCCGGCCCGCTCGAAGACGGTCACCTGGTGCCCGGTGGCGGCCAGCCGGGCGGCGGTGGCGAGGCCACCCACCCCGGCACCGATGACCACGATCCGCGCCATGCCTCGCCCTCCTAGCTGACCGAGCGGCCCCGCCAGGTCAGGCGGTGTCGCTTCCGCAGATGGTACGACCGCAGGGTCAACCAACCGAGGACCACGACCGACACGGGGTGTGCGAGCGCGTCGGGCCACCACCGGCCCCCGGTCGCCCGTGCGGTGAGCACCCGACCGGCCACGCCGAGCAGGTAGCCGGCCAGGCCCACGGCGGCCACCCCCGGCGCGCCGGCCGCCAGACCCGCCAGCGCGATCAGCGGCGGGGCGGTGTAGAGCAGCAGCAGCGACGCCACCACGGCCGCCGCGGCGCCCGGGTGCCCGAACGACGCCCAGAGCGACTTCGAATACCCGTCGCGCAACTGCGGCCAGTCGTCGTACATCCGGCAGGTGGCCAGCCGGGAGCCGTCAGCCAGGGCGATCCGCCCACCGGACCGCTTGACCGCCCGGGCCAGCTCGACGTCCTCCAGGATCTTGTCGGCGACCGCGACGTGCCCGCCGGCGGTGGTGTAGCCGGCCCGGTCCAGCACCAGGAACTGGCCGCCCGCCGCGGCCAGCGACGGCCGTGGCGAACGCTCCATCGCGCGTAGCGGCAGGAAGGTCAGCCAGAGCCACTGCAGCAGTGGCTGCACCAGCCGGTCGGCCGCCGTCGCCACCACGATCCGGGGGTACGGCGACAGCAGCGTCGCGCGGGCGGCGCGCAGCTCGGTGACGGCCGCGGCCACGGCGTGCGGGGCGAGCACCACGTCGGCGTCGACGAAGACCAGCGCGGTGGCGGCCGGGTCGGCCCGAGTGGCCAGTTGCCAGCAGGCGTGTGGCTTGCCCAGCCAGCCCGGCGGCGGGGCGACCCCGGTGAGCAGCGTGACCCGGGGGTCGTCGCCGGCTATCGCGCGGACCACGTCGGCGGTGCCGTCGGTGGACCCGTCGTCGAGGACCACGATGCGCAGCCCGGGCACGCCGCGCTGGGCGAGCAGGGCGCGCAGGCATCCGGTGACCCGGGTGGCCTCGTCGCGCAGCGGTAGCAGCACGGCGACCGGCTCGTCGACCTCGTCCGGTCGGTCGGTGGGCCGGCGCAGCCAGTGGGCAGCGTTGAGCCAGGTGTGCGCGGTCAACGCGGCGACGGCGATCAGCAGGGCGAGCAGGACGGTCATCGGGTCGCGTCGACGCCGGTGCGGTGCGGTGCGTGGTCCTCCCGGCCGGAGTCACGGCCCCGGCGGGCGCGCAGCAGGGTCACCGCCAGCGGTACGGCGGTCACCGACATGCCGGCCGCGCCCCAGAGTGCCGAGGCGGGCAGGTCCAGGAAGACCGCGTGGGCCAGGATGCTGGAGAAGTACGTCCACAGGTAGAGCGCGATCATCGGGTGATCCCGCTGGTCGGTGTGCCCGGCGGTCGGGCCGGCCAACGGGCGCAGCGCGCTCATCATCAGCACCGCGAAGAGCAGCCAGCCCAGGTAGTTGCTGACCGGAATGCCGGGCAGACCGGGCAGCGCCGGGGTGGCGTTCCGCCAGACCCAGTAGCCCTCGGCCACCATCTGCGGATCGAGGAAGAGGTCCCAGGCGGCCAGCCCCACCGTGGCCAGCGCGATCCGCCGTACCCGCAGCCCGACCGCCGACCCGCCCGTTGCTCCGTCGCCGAGGGCGGTCGCACCACGGGTCAGTCGGACCGCCGCCAGCCAGGCCGGCCAGGCCATCCAGGTCCAGGCCAGCGGAATGATCAGCGGCACTCCGACCAGCTTGGGGCCCAGCTCGCCGGAGTAGTCGTAGCTGCCGAACGGGACACCGGTGGCCACCCCGATCGCCTCGATCGCGAACCCGCCGCCGGTGGCCACCGCGACCAGCGCCGCCGCGACCCGCGGGCCCCGGCTGAGCAGCGCGTGGCCGACCGAGAGCAGCCAACCGAGGACGACGGTGGCCACGGTGAGCCCGGCCCGGGTGGCGCCGGTGGTGAGGGGGTAGCAGATCTGGGCGAGCACGAGGACGGCGAGCAGCGTCCAGGAGATCCGCCGGGTCATGACACCGGTGGCTCGAGCGGCAGGTCCCGACCGAGTACGCCGAACGGTCGCTCGTCGCCGGGGAAGTGGAAGTCGCGCAGCACGTCGACGAAGCCGAACCGCCGGTACAACCGCCAGGCCCGCGAGGTCTGCTCGTCGGCCTCCGGGGTGGACAGCAGCACGGTGTCGCCCTCGGCCATGCCGAGCAGCGCGCGCAGCTGGCCGGTGCCCAGGCCGTGCCCCTGCGCCGGTGGCCGGACGTGCAGCTCGACCACCTCGAAGCAGTGGGTGAGCCAGCGCTTACGGGTCGGGACATCCAGCGCCCGGTGCACCTGGTCGTGCCACCACTGGCCGGAGGCGCCCAGGTAGCCGTATCCGAAGCCGGCGAGATGACCCTCACTGGTCAGGCTGGCGACCGCCCGGAAACCCGGCCGGCGGACGTGGGTGGCGATGTAGCCGCGCCGGGCCTCCAGCAGATCGGTGCGGTATCCCATCGCCTCGCCGTAGACGGCCACCACGTCGTCCAGCCGCCGGACGAGATCGTCCGGCGTCCAGCGCACCAACCTCATGCCCGTCCACCCTTCACCGTTCCCGGATCGCCGTCGGCGACCCACCCGAGCACCATCCGGTCGCCGACCACGTCGCGTACCTCGAATCGGGCGAACAGCTCCTCGGCGTACCAGCCCGCGGTGGGGGTTCGCATGATCGCCGCCCGATGCTCCGGGTGACGGTACGCGAACGCCACCAGGTCCGTCGGGTCGCGCCACACGCTGACCGTGCCCTGCCAACCCAGCGGCGCTTCCCCGACCCCGAACCGGGCCAGCAGCCCGGGCGCGTCGCGCAGCGCGGCGGCCACCGGGGGGACCGCCCGCCAGAAGGTGGCCGCCCGGCGGGCCCGCAGCCGAGCCCGGGTCAGGGCCAGCACCGGGCCGGTGACCCGGCCGCCCGAGGGGTCGCCGAACGGCCGCTGGCCGGACCACTCGCCCCGGCTGGTCAGCGGGCGCAGGTCGATCCGTGCCTGGGCGTGGGCGATGCGTGCCCAGGCGCGCCCGACCGACGAGTCGTCGAAGTCGGCCGCCGCGGCGGGGGAGTCCCAGACGGTCAGCGCCGCCCACCGGGTCAGGTCGGCGTCCCCCGGCCCGAATCCGGTGCCGGTCCCGGTGCCCAGCAGCTTGCCGAACCTGGCGCCCGGGAGGGCGCGCAACCGGCGCGTGTCCATCGCCATCCGGGTCAGCGCCCTGGGCAGCGCGCCACGGGAGGTCCGCCACACGTGCAGCGTGACCAGCTCCGGAACGGTGCTCACGCAACGTCGGCCGGGGTGCCGGCGGTGACTCGCAGCAGTTCTGCGTAGGTGGTGGGGAAGACCGCCTGCGGCACGCCACCCGCGGCCCAGATCTCGGGGTACGCCATCAGCGCCGTGTCCACCAGGGTGCGCAGCGGGTGCGGGTGCCCGAGAGGGGAGACCCCGCCGATCGGCTGCCCGGTGTGCGCCCGGACGAACTCCGGGGTGGCCCGGCGCAGCCGGGTGACCCCGATCGACGCCGCCAGGCGGGCGGTGTCGACCCGGTGCGCGCCGGAGGTGAGCACGAGCAGTGGCGCGTCGTCCGCGTCGAAGATCAGCGAGTTGGCGATCTGGCCGACCTCGACGTCGAGCGCCTCGGCGGCCGCCGAGGCGGTGTGCACCGCGTCGGGAAGCAGGCGGACCGTGCTGGGCTCACCGGCGCCGTCGCGCGCGCCGGTGCCGTCGAGCGCGTCCTGCACCGCCCGTACGTTCGGGTGTGGCTGCATCCGGCCATTCTTCCCGGTCTGCGGTTGCCGGGTTCACCCCGGTGCACCGGGCGGCGCGTCACACGTTGCATTTTCGTCGGAGGGGAGGTGTACTGTCAGCAGCAGTTAGAACGAGTGTTCGATTGCCTCGAACGCCCGTTCCAACCAGCCGGAGCGCGGCGTTTCGCGGCGCCAGTTCCGGCCGGTGCGGCTCCGCGGGCCGCACCTGGGTTTCCGGGCAGTCGCGAGCCTGGTCCCGACAGGCAGGAGCGTCGCCCGCCGCCCACGACCCCCGGGCGGCGGGCGACGAACCCGCCGGTACGCCGGCCGGGTGTGGTGTGGGGAAGCATCCACACCCGGCCGGCCACACCCGGTGCGTCTTCCTCCGCACCACCCGACCTCGGAGTCTCATCGGCGGCACCAGCGCGCCGAGGCGACGCCCCGGCCATGTGGAGGAGACACCCATGCCGACCAATCCGGCTCAGGCACCGACGGTGCCGGCGCACGTGCTGCCGCACCGCACCCCCGCGCAGCTCCTCACGTTGGCCCGGCGTGGGCTGGTCGAGGCCAGCCAGACCCGACCTGACGGCCTGCGCTACGCGGCTGCCCACCTGGCGGCGCTGCGCGCGGCGGCCGCCCTGCTCGCCGCCCGTGCCCGGCCCGCGCCGAGCCGACGCAACCGGATCACCAGCGTCTGGGTCCTCCTCTGCGCCGTCGCTCCGGAGCTCGACGAGTGGGCCCGGTTCTTCGCCGCCGGGGCCAGCAAGCGCGCCGCCGCCGAGGCCGGCATCCCCCGGGTGGTCAGCGCCCGGGAGGCCGACGATCTGCTCCGTGCGGCCGAACAGTTCGTCACGGTGGTGGAGACCGCGCTCGGCGTGGCCCACCAACCGGCCCTGGACGGCCTCGCCGCCTGACCCCGCCGCGCCACCGGCCGCCCTGCGGGGGGAGCCGGACGGCCGGTGGCGCGTGCCGGTCCTGATCTGTTCCACAGCAACGACGGGGGGTTGGTCCAATGGCGGGCCGCATGGTGGTCGGTTCCGCCGCACTGGCCGATCTGGTTCGCCCGGCGAGCGCACCCGACCCGGTCGGGGGCCACCGGGTGCTGCCGGTGGTGCCCGAGCTGACCGGTCTGCTGCCCAACCGCGGCCTGCGCCGGGGCAGCACCATCGCGGTCGCCGCCGGTCAGCCCCGGCGCAGCGGTGGCACCTCGTTGATGCTGGCCCTGCTCGCCGAGGCGTCCCGGGCCGGCTCGTGGTGCGCCGTGGTCGGTGTGCCGACGTTCGGTGCGGGCGCAGCCGCTGAGCTGGGCATCGCCCTGGACCGGTTGGCCCTGGTGCCCAATCCCGGCCCCGAGTGGGCCACCGTGATCGCCGCGCTGATCGACGGGGTGGACGTCGTGGTCACCGCCGTACCGGCCACGGTCTCGACCTCGGTCGCCACCCGGTTGGCCGCCCGGGCCCGGCAGCGCGGCAGCGTGCTCGTCCCGTACGGCCGGTGGGACGGCGCGGACGTGACACTGCAGGTGGTCCGTGGGGTCTGGGAAGGGCTCGGGCAGGGCCGGGGGCGACTGCGCCGCCGGGAGGTCACCGTCTCGGCGCGCGGGCGCGGGGCGGCCGCCCGACCCAAGGAGATCAAGGTCTGGCTCCCGGGTGACGAGCTGACCCGGGTGATCCCCCGGGCGACGCCGTCGACCGTGGGCCGACCGGCCACGCCCCTCGCTCTGGTCGGTAAGGGGTGACCGGCTCGCCGGCACGGACCCTGCTGCTGTGGTGCCCGGACTGGCCGGTGCTCGCCGCCGAGATCGTCGACGGGGTGCCGGCGACCGGCCCGGTCGCCGTGCTGCACGCCAACCGGGTGGTCGCCTGCTCCGAGCGGGCCCGCGCCGAGGGGGTGCGCCGAGGGTTGCGCAAGCGGGAGGCGCAGGGGCGCTGCCCGCAGCTCACCGTCGTGGAGTACGACCCGGGCCGGGACGCCCGGGCGTTCGAGCCGGTGGTCGCCGCGGTGGAGGAGTTGGTGGCCGGCGTCGAGGTGGTCCGTCCGGGCGCCTGCGCGGTGGCCGCCCGGGGGCCGAGCCGTTACCTCGGCGGCGAGGAGGCGGCCGCCGAGCGGATCATCGAGCACGTCGCCCAGTCGTGCCTGGTGGAGAGTCAGGTCGGCATCGCCGACGGGGTGTTCGCGGCCGGGTTGGCCGCTCGAGCCGGCCGGGTGGTGGCACCGGGCGGGACACCGGAGTTCCTGGCCGGGTTGCCGGTCGAGGCGCTTGGCCGGTCGGCGCTGGCCGACCTGCTGCGCCGGCTGGGGGTGCGTACCCTCGGCGACTTCGCCGCGTTGCCGGCGGGCGACGTGCTGGCCCGGTTCGGGTTCGACGGTGCGCTGGCCCATCGGCTGGCCGCCGGGCGGGACCACCGCCCACTCGCCGTCCGGCAGCCGCCGGCCGACCTGACGGTGACCACGGAGCACGACGAGCCGATCGACCGGGTCGACGCGGCGGCGTTCGTGGCCCGGGCGCTGGCTGAGCAACTGCACGAGCGGCTGGCCGGGCACGGGCTGGCCTGCACCCGGCTCGGCATCGAGGCGGTCACCGAGCACGGGCAGGAGCTGCACCGGGTGTGGCGGCACGATGGCCTGCTCACCGCCGCGGCCATCGCCGACCGGGTGCGCTGGCAGCTCGACGGCTGGCTCTCCGGCAGCAACGGCCGCGCTGGCGCCCGACCGGCCCGACCGACGGCCGGCATCATCCGGCTGCGACTGATCCCGGACGGGGTGATCGCCCAGGCCGGTCTGCAAGCCGGCCTCTGGGGGGAGACCGGCGAGGAGCGGGAACGGGCGCACCGGGCGTTGAGCCGTGTGCAGGGCATCCTCGGGCCGGAAGCGGTGGTCACCGCGGTGCTCGGCGGTGGGCGCTCCCCGGCTGACCAGGTGCGACTGGTGCCGTGGGGCGACGAACGCCTCCCCGCCCGTCCCGGTGCTCCGCCGTGGCCCGGTCGGCTCCCGGCGCCCGCACCGGCGGTGGTGCTGCCCAGCCCGCTCGCGGCCACGGTGCACGACGCCGCTGGCGAGCCGGTGGTGATCAGCGCCCGGTTGGCGGTGAGCGCGCCACCGGCCCGGCTGGTGGTCGGCACCGGCCGACCGGCGGAGATCGTGGGCTGGGCCGGCCCGTGGCCGGTGGACGAGCGCTGGTGGGCGTCGGCCGAGGCCCGCCGCCGGGCCCGGTTCCAGGTCGGCCTCGCCGATGGCACCGCTCTGCTGCTCGCCGTCGAGGCCGGGCAGTGGCTGGTGGAGGCGATCTATGACTGAGTTGGTCCTGTCCCGCCCGGGGCGGTCGGTCCGCTCCATGCCGGAGGCGGATGCCCCGGCGAGCGATATGCCTGTCAGGCATATTCATGACTCTCAGGTATATCGCTCACCGACCCTCTCACCGGCCGAGCCAACCATCGGGATCCGGCCACCCGTGGGGGCGGCTCGATGAGCTTTCACAACCCGAAGATGCCCTGGTCGGAGCTGGAGCAGGTGCTCTCCGGCTCCGGCAGGTCCGGCGGCTCCGGCAGGTCGGGCGGGTCCGGCGGCGGGCGGTCGCGCGAGGAGCGGCACCTGCACGTGGTGGACCCGCTCGCCGTGGACGCCGACGGTGGCGACTCCCCGGCCTGGAGCCGTAAGCGCCAGCACTACGAGGCGCCGGAGCTGACCCGCCCCGACGGTGTGGTGCCCTACGCGGAGCTGCACGCGCACACCAACTTCAGCTTCCTCGACGGCGCCAGCCACCCCGAGGAGCTGGCCGAGGAGGCGGCCCGGCTGGGGCTCACCGCGCTCGCCGTCACCGACCACGACGGCTTCTACGGGGTGGTCCGCTTCGCTGAGGCGGCTCGTACGCTGGGCCTGCCGACCATCTTCGGCGCGGAGCTCTCCCTCGGGCTGCCCGGCCCGCAGAACGGCGAACCCGATCCGCACGGCGCGCACCTGCTGGTGCTCGCGCACGGCCATGAGGGGTACGCCCGGCTGGCCACCACCATCGCTCGCGCCCAGCTGCGCGGCGGGGAGAAGGGCCGCCCGGTCTACGGGGAGCTGGAGGAGGTCGCCGAGGAACTGCGTGACCATGTGCTGGTGCTGACCGGCTGCCGCAAGGGGCACGTGCCGGCGGCGCTGCTCACCGAGGGCGTGGACGCGGCGGCCCGCGAGCTGGACCGGCTGACCACGCTCTTCGGCGCGGAGACGGTGGCGGTGGAGCTGACCGACCATGGTCACCCTGTCGACGCCGACCGCAACGACGCGCTCGCCGAGTTGGCCGCCGCAGCCGGGCTGCCGACGGTGGCCAGCAACAACGTGCACTACGCCAGCCCTGGCCGGCGTCGGCTGGCCACCACTGTCGCCGCCGTCCGGGCCCGACGCAGCCTGGACGAGATCGACGGCTGGCTGCCCGCGGCGGCCACCGCCCACCTGCGCAGCGGCGCGGAGATGGCGGCCCGGTTCGCCGCGTACCCGGGTGCGGTGGCTCGGGCCGCGGAGTTCGGCGCCGAGCTGGCCTTCGACCTCCAGCTGGTCGCGCCGCAGCTGCCGGCGTACCCGGTGCCGCCGGGGCACACGGAGATGAGCTGGTTGCGAAAGCTGACCGCCGACGGGGCACGCGAGCGCTACGGGCCGCCGCAGGCGCACCCGGCGGCGTACGCGCAACTCGACCACGAGCTGAACATGATCGAGGAGCTGGGCTTCCCCGGTTACTTCCTGGTGGTCTACGACATCGTGACGTTCTGCCGTGACCAGGACATCTACTGCCAGGGCCGGGGCTCGGCGGCCAACTCGGCGGTCTGCTACGCCCTGCGGATCACCAACGTGGACGCCGTCCGGCACCGGTTGCTCTTCGAGCGGTTCCTCGCCCCGGAGCGGGACGGCCCACCGGACATCGACGTCGACATCGAATCCGACCGCCGGGAGGAGGTGATCCAGCACGTCTACACCCGCTACGGCCGGGAGCACGCCGCTCAGGTCGCCAACGTCATCTCCTACCGGCCCCGGTCCGCGGTGCGGGACGTGGCCAAGGCATTCGGCTACTCACCGGGGCAGCAGGACGCCTGGAGCAAGCAGATCGACCGGTGGGGCTCGGTCGCCACGGTCGACGTCGAGAACATCCCCGAGCAGGTGGTGGAGTACGCCAACGAGTTGCAGACGTTCCCGCGGCACCTGGGCATCCACTCCGGCGGCATGGTGATCTGCGACCGGCCGGTGATCGAGGTCTGCCCGGTGGAGTGGGGGCGGATGCCCGGGCGCAGCGTGCTCCAGTGGGACAAGGACGACTGTGCCGCGGTGGGCCTGGTCAAGTTCGACCTGCTCGGCCTCGGCATGCTCTCCGCCCTGCACTACGGCTACGACATGATCGGGTCCAGGCTCGACCTGGGTGACATGACCCTGGACGACCCGGAGGTCTACGACATGCTCTGCCGGGCCGACTCGGTCGGGGTGTTCCAGGTGGAGAGCCGCGCCCAGATGGCCACCCTGCCCCGGCTCAAGCCCCGCGAGTTCTACGACCTGGTGGTCGAGGTGGCGCTGATCCGGCCCGGCCCGATCCAGGGCGGTTCGGTGCACCCGTTCATCCGGCGTAAGAACGGCCAGGAGCCGGTGACCTTCGCGCACCCGCTGATGCGCAACGCCCTGGAGAAGACCCTGGGCGTGCCTCTGTTCCAGGAGCAGCTGATGCAGCTCGCCATCGACCTGGCCGGCTTCGACGCGGCCGAGGCTGACCAACTACGCCGGGCGATGGGCGCCAAACGGTCGGTCGAGCGGATGACCCGCATCGCCGATCGGCTCTACGCCGGGATGGCCGAGCGGGGCATCGCCGGTGAGCTGGCCGACGACGTCTACCGCAAGCTCACCGCGTTCGCCAGCTACGGCTTCCCGGAGAGCCACGCGATGAGCTTCGCCTACCTGGTCTACGCCAGCTCCTGGCTCAAGCGCTACCACCCGGCGCCGTTCCTGGCCGCGCTGCTCAACGCCCAGCCGATGGGTTTCTACTCCCCGCAGACGCTGGTCGACGACGCCCGTCGGCACGGGGTGGAGGTCCGCCGTCCGGACATCAACGCCAGCGGGGCGAAGGCGGTGCTGGAGTCCACCCCGGACACGCGGTGGGGCAGTGGGCCGGGGGAGCCACCGCACGCCTGGGGGCTGGGCGGCCCGGCCGTCCGACTCGGCCTGTCCAGCGTACGGACCCTCGGCGCCGACGTGGCCGAGCGGATCGAGGCCGAACGGGCCACCGGTGGGCCGTACCGTGACATGCCTGATCTGGCCCGGCGGGTCGGTCTCACCGCCGCGCAGCTGGAGGCGCTGGCCACCGCGGACGCCTTCGCCTGTTTCGGGCTGACCCGGCGGCAGGCGTTGTGGGCCGCCGGCGCGGCTGCCCAGGACCGGCCGGGCCGGCTGCCCGGCACGGTGACCGGCGCGGCGGCGCCCACGCTGCCCGGGATGGAGGCGGTGGATCGGCTGGTCGCCGACGTGTGGGCCACCGGGCTGTCACCGGAGAGCCATCCGGCCCAGTTCATCCGGGGTCAGCTCGACGTGCTGGGCGCGGTGCCGATCGCCCGGCTCGGCCGGGTGGAGCCGGGGCAACGGATCCGGGTCGGCGGCATCGTCACCCATCGGCAACGCCCGGCGACCGCGGGCGGGGTCACCTTCCTCAACCTGGAGGACGAGACCGGGATGCTCAACGTCACCTGCTCGCCGGGGCTGTGGCAGCGCTACCGGCGGGTGGCCCGGACCAGCGCCGCGCTGGTGGTCCGGGGGCGCCTGGAGCGGCACGAGGGGGTGACCAACCTGGTCGCCGACCGACTGGACGCCATCGAGCCACCGGTCAGTCCCGCTTCCCGTGACTTCCGCTGACAGAGTGATCCACATTACGGTTTCCTGCGCCGTTGAGCGGGAGACTCCTCCCGAGCGGGCAGAGCGGCCCGTGATCCATGAGGGGGAATGACAGTGACGGGGAATCACGCGTACACCGGTGGAATCGCCAATGCCCGGCGGACCCGGCTGGGTGCCGGTTGGGTGCCATCGCACCTCGCCGACCCCCGCGAGTACGAGGTGACCAACGGTCCGGTGGCCAATGAGCGCCGGTCCCGGGCGGAGGACGAGGTCGAGGGCACCGAGTCCTGACCACTAGGCTCGACCAGGTGGAGCAGACCCGAGGCCGGTTCGCCGGGCCGCCGCTGACACCCCGCACCGCCGTGATCTGGTCGGTGCTCCGCGCCGAGCTGGACCGGCGTGGCGACGCCGAGCTCACCGTGCTGGACGTGGGTGGCGGCACCGGCGGTTTCGCCGTCCCGCTGGCCCGCGCCGGCCATCGGGTCACCGTGGTCGACGCCAGCCCCGACGCGCTGGCCGCACTCACCCGCCGGGCCGCCGAGGCCGGGGTGGCCGACCGGATCGCCGCAGTCCAGGGCGACGGCGACGCGTTGGCCGGGCTGGTCGAGCCGGCCGGCATCGACCTGGTGCTCTGCCACGCCGTGCTGGAGGTGGTCGACGATCCGACGCCGGTGGTGGCCGCGCTGGCCACCGCGCTGCGTCCCGGCGGTGCGGCCAGTGTTCTGGTGGCCGGACGGGCCGCCGCCGTGCTGGGCCGCGCGATGAACGGGCACCTGGACGTCGCGGCCGCGCTGGCCGCCGATCCGGCTGGCACCGCCGGGCCACGGGACACTTTGCGCCGGCGCTACGACGCCCCCGGCGCCGCCGCGCTGCTCGGCGCCGCCGGGCTGGTGGTCGAGGAGATCCACGGGGTACGCGTGCTGGCCGACCTGCTGCCGGCCGCGGTCGCCGATGGGCAGTCCGCCGCCCTCGTCGAGCTGGAACGTGCGCTGGCCGCCCAAACGCCGTACCGGGACCTGGCCGCCCAACTGCACCTGTTCGCCCGCCGGCCGGCATGATCGCCGAGTCGGGTGGTGCGCCGGCGCCGCTGGAGGTCCTCGGCCCGGACCACGGCGGCGGCCGTCTCGCCGACGTGCTGCCCAGCGCGCTCGCCGTGCTGGGCGTGCCCGGCGCGGCCGACCCCCTCGGGCTCGTCCCCGCGTTGGCCGGGGTACGCCGGATCGCTGTGCTGCTGGTCGACGGGCTTGGCTGGTACCAGCTGCCGACCGCCGCGCCGTACGCGCCGACCCTCGCCGGGCTGGCGGCGACGGTGGCCCGGCCGCTCATCGCCGGTTTCCCGTCCACCACCCCCACCAGTCTGGTGTCGCTGGGCACCGGAGTCGCGCCGGGCGCGCACGGGGTGCTCGGCTTCACCGTGCGGGTGCCCGGCACCGATCGGGTGCTCACCCACACCGACTGGGCCGCCGACCCGTCGCCACTGTGCTGGCAGCCGGTGCCCACCCAGCTGGAGCGGGCCCGCGCCGCCGGCGTGACGGTGACCGTGGTGAGCCGGCCGGAGTTCGGTGGCAGCGGGTTGACCCTGGCCGCCAACCGGGGCGGTGACTTCCGGGGCGCCGCCGGTGGGGACGCGGTGGCCGCCACCATGCTGGCCGCGCTGGCCGCCGGCTCCGGGCCCACCCTGGTCTCCGGCTACCACGCCGACCTGGACCGGCACGGCCACCTCAGCGGCGTCGACTCGGCGCCCTGGCGGATCGCCGCCACCGAGGTGGACACCCTGCTCGCCCGGTTGGTCGACGGGCTGCCGCCGGACGCGGCGCTGCTGGTGACCGCCGACCACGGCCAGCTCGACATTCCCGCCGCGCACCGCTTCGACCTGGACACCGATCCGCGACTGCGCGCCGGTGTGCGGCTGGTGGCCGGTGAGGCCCGGGTCCGCTACCTGCACGTCGAGCCGGGCGCGGTCGACGACGTGAGGGCCGCCTGGTCCGAGGTGCTGGGCGCCGCGGCGCGCGTACACACCCGTGACGAGGTGGTGGCCACCGGTTGGTTCGGGCCGGTGCCCGAGGAGCACCTGGATCGGATCGGCGACGTGGTGGTGACCTGCAACGACACGTACGCGGTCATGGCCAGTCGCACCGAACGACCGATGGCGTCGCGACTGGTGGCGTACCACGGGTCGGACACCGCCGCGGAGCTGACCGTGCCGCTGCTGGTCGTGCGCGGCTGACCGGCGCACGGTCCGGCCCGCCGACGGCTGGTGGTGTCGTACCGCCGGGTTAACCTGCCGGGATGGGCCGCAGTCAGTCGTTGCCCCGGGGCGACGATCCGCGCTTCGGGCCGGACGCCGACGACTCCGGCAGTCCGATCCTGCACGTCGACATGGACGCCTTCTTCGCCGCCGTCGAGGTGCGCCGCCGACCCGAGCTGCGCGGCCGGCCGGTGGTCGTCGGCGGCATCGGGCCGCGCGGGGTGGTCAGCTCGGCCAGCTACGAGGCCCGCCGGTACGGCGTGCGCAGCGCGATGCCGACCAGCCAGGCCCGGGCACGCTGCCCGCACGCGGTCTACCTGCCACCGGAATTCACCGCCTACACCGCCGCCTCCCGGGCGGTCATGCAGATCTTCCGGGACGTCACCCCACTGGTCGAGCCGCTCTCCCTCGACGAGGCGTTCCTCGACGTGACCGGCGCCCGCCGGCTCTTCGGCTCCCCGGCCACCATCGCCCGGCTGATCCGCCGCCGGGTCGCCGACGAGCAGGCGCTGACCTGTTCGGTCGGGGTGGCGCCGAGCAAGTTCGTGGCCAAGCTGGGTTCCACCCGGGCCAAGCCGGACGGCCTGCTGGTCGTGCCACCCGGGCAGGTGCTCGACTTCCTGCACCCGCTGCCGGTCGACGCGCTGTGGGGGGTGGGGGAGCGTGCCGCCGAGGCGCTGCGCCGGCTCGGCCTGGCCACCGTCGGCGACCTCGCCGAGGCGCCGGTGGGCATGCTCCGCCGCGCGGTCGGTGCCGCCTCGGCGGCGCACCTGCACGAGCTGGCCTGGGGACGGGACCCGCGCCAGGTCAGCCCCGAGCACGTCGACAAGTCGATCGGCGCGGAGGTGACCTTCGACGTCGACGTGGCCGACCCGCTGGAAATCCGCCGTGCCCTGCTCGCGCTCAGCGCGAAGGTCGGCGTCCGCTTGCGGGGCTCCGGGCAGGTCGGGCGCACCGTCTCACTCAAGGTCCGCCTGGCCGACTTTCGCACCGTCAGCCGCTCCCGCACCCTCGACGTGCCCACCGACACCGCCCGCGAGATGTTCGACACGGTGTGGGCGCTCTACACCGCATTGGACCCGGGCGAGAGGATCCGCCTCGTCGGTGTCCGGGTCGAAGGGCTCGCCTCGGCGCAGGGCGCGCCCCGGCAGCTCACCCTCGGCGCGCCCGAACACGGCTGGCGGGAAGCGGAAGCTGCCGCGGACGCCGCTGCTGCCCGTTTCGGGCGGTCCGTCATAGGTCCGGCCAGTCTGATGGGCGACCGTGATCCCCGCCGAACCGAAAATCCACCCCACCCGTAGGTCGTCCCGCTTTCCGACGCGCGACCCCCCTCGTAGACTTGCGGGTAAGCAGCCGGTTGGCTGCCACGGTCTGTCGGCCCGAGTGGGCCCGACCAACGTGACCGGGGAGGAGTGCCGTGCCGCTCTCGGAGCACGAGCAGCGGCTGTTCGAGCAGATCGAGCGGTCGCTTGCCGAGGACCCCAAATTCGCCTCGGCCGTGCGCGCCAGCGATCCGCGCTTCCATGCGCGGCGTCGCCTGCTCGTCGCCGCCGGCGTGATAATCGCTGGCTTGGCTCTACTGGTCTATGGCGCGGTGATCAAGACTCCACCGCTGGCGGTGGCGGGCTTCGTCGTCATGCTGGCGTCGGCCGCGTTCGCGGTGCAGTCGCACCGGAGGGCGCAGTCACCCGACCTGCACGTGGTGGGCGGCACGACGAGTCGTCGCCGTTCCCGCGGTGGTGGCCGATCCGGTCGCCGGTCGTCGCTCCTGGACCGCATGGAGGACAGGTGGCGGCAGCGCCCGGAGGGGCACCGCTGAGCCGGCCCCGCCGCTGAGGCGGGCCGTACGCCGCGACGAGCGGGTCGCCGGGCATAGCCCCCGGCGACCTCGGTCGTATCCGCGCGCCCTCTCCCGCTGACAAACCCGCCGATGACCAGTAGTCATGGGAAGCCGGATCTGGACGGGCGTTGGTCAGCGGGCCGCCCGATCGGCCAGCAGCCGTCGGGGGTTCCAGCGCAGCAGCCGGTACCGGGCTCGCCCGGTCAGCGCCACCATCCGGCCGGACGTGTCCGCGAGGGCGGTCCTCCACCGCAGCAGCACCGACGGCGGCAACACGGCGGCGAGCAGGCGGGTCCGTCGGTCCGCCCGCGCGGCGAGCGTCCCACGGACCGCGCGTAGCGCCGGCAGCAACCGCTCACCGGTCAGCGGATCCCGCGCGTAGCGGGCCCGCTCTTCCGCCCGGCCGAGCAGCCGCGCTGACTCAATCGCGGCGGTGTCGTCGCTGAGGGTGTCCCGGACGAGCCGGTCCGCGGTCGCCCTGGGCGTCTCGGTCAGGTCGACCGGGACCCGGAAGTCCACCAGTGTGTCGAGCAGCTCCGCCCAGGCGGCGTGCGCGTCCGCGCGGGCCCGGTTGGCGTCCGCGCCGACCACCACCGATCGCGTTCCCGGGTCGGTGCCGTCCTCGACGGCGGAGGCGGCCACCGCGGGGCTCGCCGCCTGGCCACCTCGCCGACGGCGCAGCGCCAGCCGGCGCAGAGCGGGGACCGCGAGCAGCATCAGCAGGGCCAACAGGCCCGCCGTCCACCAGGGCCAGACCGGTGGCTGCTCGTCGGGGGTCGTCCCGCCGAGGGACAGCCCGTTGTCGGTGTCCCGGTCGGCGTTGTCCGGGCCGGCCGGACCAGCCGACGCTTCGGGGCCCGCCGGGGTGTCCGTGACACCGGTGCCCGGGGCGGACGGCTCCGGCGCGTCAGTGTCCGGCGCCCAGGCCGACCGGGTGGAGCCCGGCACCCCGTACGCCGGTGTGGCGTCGAACGGCACCCAGCCGGCCCCGTTGAAGTAGACCTCGGTCCACGCGTGCAGGTTGAGGTTGGTCAGTGTGAAGGTGTCACCGTCGCGCTTGCTGCCGTTGGTGAACCCGAACGCCACCCGGGCCGGGATGCCGGCCGAGCGGACCAGCCAGGCCATCGCGGCCGCGTACTGCTGGCAGTAGCCGACCTTGTTGGTCAGGAAGTTGACGATGTCCTGACCGCTGCTGCCGCTCGCGGTGCTGAGCCGGTAGCTGAACCCGTTGTCCGCCGAGAAGTGCTGGTAGATCGCCAGCACCCGGTCGTAGTCGGTGCGCTTGTCCTGGACCAGCCCTTTGACCAGCTCCTCCACCTCGGGCACCGGCCCGGGGGTGGCGGTCAACTGTCGGCGTACCGGGTGGTCCGCCGGCAGCGGTTGGGCGGCTCGCAGCGCCGCCGGAGAGTACGTCGAGCGGATGTAGTCGAAGGAGTACTTCCGGCCCCGGGAGTTCTCCCGGTTGGAGAAGACGACCTGCTGGTTGGGGTCGTAGAGCCAGTTGCTGTTGAGGTCCTCGGTGCGTACCGGCTCGGCGTACACCGGCATCAGGGACATGCTCAGGCTCTTGGTGACCTCGACGGTCGCCCGGTAGGAGGTCTGCTGCACCCCTCGGTCAGCGCGTTCGGTCGGATCCGGCAGGTCCCGGTTGGTCGGTCGGCCGGTCGGGTTGCGCGCCTGGAAACCACTCGGGCGCAGCTCGTCCGCGACGGCGTAGCGCAGGTAGAACGGGTTCGGCTCGGACGTGGTCACCTTGACCAGGTCGGCCACCTCGGACTGGTTGAGTTGGCCGGCGAGCGAGGCGAACAGGTCGATCCGACCCGACGTGCCGCCCGAGCCGTTGCCGTTGCCATTGCCGTTACCCGGCCCCCGGCTGAGGGAGTCGAGTAGCCCGCCGGTCATGCCCGGCACCGCCAGCGGCAGCACCACCGCCAGGGCCACCCCGACCGCCGCGAGCCGACGGCCGGCGGACGCCAACGGCGAGGCCTCCCACACGTCGACGTCGCGGCCGTCGCCGGTGAACCGGCGCCCGAACCGGCGTACCCGGTCGACGTTGTCGGTGACCAGCAGCCAGAGGTAACCGGCGGCACCCACCATGAACGGCACCGCGGGGACGCTGTCCACGTAGACGGCGACCGGGACCGAGTAGATGGCGAGCATCGGCAGCCCCGCCAGCGCGGGCCGGTGCAACCCCACGGCCAGCACGTCCACCAGCACGGCGACCCCGCCGACGCCGAGCACAGCGAGGAACAGCAGCGGATCAGTGTCCGGGACCTCGACTCCGTACGAGCGCATGTCCTGCATGGAACCGGCGAGCAGATCGGCGAAGTGCGCGAACGTGCCCGGAGCGGGCAGGAAGGTGAGCAGCTCCTCGCCGCTGGGGAAAAGCCAGGTCAGGGCGAGCGCCAGCCCGGCCAGCATGCCCAGCACCTGACCCCACAGTGGTGCCCGGACGAGCCGGGTCAACGCGGCCGCACCGGCCACCACGGCGACCGCGATGACGGACTCGATCAACCACGTCCAGCTCTGGAAGATGGCCGACAGCGGCGCGGCGGCCAGCAGCGTGGCGGCGGCGGCCACCACGCCGGTGTTCCGACTGGCGATCATGAGGGGAACCTTCCGTTCATCGCACGCCGCCGGCGACCGTCTCGGCCAGCGCGGCGCGCAGGGCGAAGCCCTGGGAACCCCGCCCGGCCTGCGGCCACAGCGCCGGCAGTCGGGCGCCGTGGTCGACGCCGACCACGCGCCAGCCGCTCTGCAGCATGGCGAGGACGGCGGCACCGTGCGCGTGCTCCGCCTCGGCCCGGGCCTTCTCGGGCAGGCTGAGCCAGGTGGAGCTGTTCAGCAGGAAGCCGATGCAGGTGGCGCCGTTGCCCCGCAGCCCAGCCAGCAGCTCGGCCTCGGCCACGCTCACCGTGCCGAACAGTCCGATGATCAAACCGCCGTCGGCGCGCTGCCGGACCCGCTGCACGAGGCCGGTCAACTCGGCACGCTGATCCAGCCGGACCTCCGCGAGGTGGTCGAGCAGCGCCCCGTCACCGCCGGCCTCCGAGGCGTCCACATCCACGTCCGAGCCGGTGACCAGGCGCAGCTTGTAGCCGGCCTGCCGCAGGTGGACGGCGATGCTCGCGGCGGCGGAGACGGCCCACTCGAAACTGGCCGTCGGCCCCTCGCCGCGGTGGCCGTACGCCCGGGTGTCCAGTACGACCGTGGCGCGGCTCTCCCACGGCTGCTCCTCGCGGCGCACCATCAGCTCGCCGGTACGTGCGGTGGACTTCCAGTGCACCCGGCGCAGGTCGTCGCCGCGCCGGTACTCCCGGGTCGCCGCGTCATCCTCGCCGTGCACCGCCACCGAGCGGGCCCGGCTGTCGCCGCTGCCCGCGTACTCCCCGGGAAGCCGGACCGACGGCAGCGGGGTGACCTGCGGGATGACCGTCAGGTGGTCGGTGCTGGGGAAGGACCTGGTGAGCTCGCAGAGGCCGAACGGATCGGTCATCCGGACCACCAGCGGACCCACGTCGTAGCGGCCCCGCACGTCGGCCCGCACGGTGTACGCCACGGAACTGGCCTGGTGCGCGCCGAGCCGCTCCAACACCACGCGGGGCCGGCTGCCCAGCGCGTACGGCAGCCGGTCCTCCAGGAGGAGGGTGCCGGTCGGCAGCCGGGAGAGGTTCTGCAGGCGCAGCACCACCCGGGAGTTGGCGCCGACCGGGACCCGGTGCGGGTCCAGCGAGCGGTTGCAGGCCAGCTTGTAGCGGCTGCGCCCGACGTAGGCCGCGGCCAGCAACGGCAGGATGGCCAGCAGCACAGCCACCCTGAGCAGGTCCTTCTCGCCGAGGATGCCGGCCGAGATCGCCGCCGCGACCGCAGCGGCGAGGAAGGAGCGCCCGCGGGTGGTCAGCCCGCGTAGCCCGGCACGCACGTCATGGCCTCCGCGGCTCGTAGGGCGCGCGGCCGTTGCCGGAAGCGGGCCGGGTGTCGTACGGGTTGCGCTGCCGGTCGTGCGGCAGCGGCAGGCGGTGCACCAGCTCGGAGACGATCGCGTCGGTGGTGCGTCGGGCGAGCTGCGCGTCGGCGGTCGGGATGATCCGGTGCGCGAGCACCGGCACCGCGAGGGCCTGCAGGTCGTCGGGCAGGACGTAGTCGCGGCCCTCCAGGGCGGCGACCGCCCGGGCGGTGCGCAGCAGTTGCAGGGTCGCCCGGGGGGAGGCGCCGAGCCGCAGGTCGGGGGCCTCGCGGGTGGCGGTGACCAGGTCGATCGCGTACTGCTTGACCGCGTCCGCGACGTGCACCTGCCGGACGGTCGCGATGAGCTGCCGGACGATGGCCGCGTCGGACACCGCGCGCAGGTCGTTCAGAGGGTCGGTGGCGCCGTGCCCGTCGAGCATGGCCAACTCGGCGCTGGAGTCCGGGTAACCCATCGCGATGCGGGCGGTGAACCGGTCGCGCTGCGCCTCGGGCAGCGGGTAGGTCCCCTCCATCTCGATCGGGTTCTGGGTAGCGATGACCATGAACGGGGTCTGCAACTGGTACGTCACGCCGTCGACGGTGACCTGTCGCTCCTCCATGCACTCCAGCAACGCCGACTGGGTCTTCGGCGAGGCCCGGTTGATCTCGTCGCCGACCACCAGATTGGCGAACACGGCGCCGGGACGAAACTCGAAGTCGTGCGTCTCCTGGTTGTAGACGCTGACCCCGGTGACGTCGCTGGGCAGCAGGTCAGGGGTGAACTGGATCCGCCGCACCGTGCAGTCGATGGACCGCGCGAGGGCCTTGGCCAGCTTGGTCTTGCCGACACCCGGGACGTCTTCGATCAGGAGGTGGCCCTCGGCGAGCAGAACGGCCAGGGCGAGTCGCACGGTGGCGGTCTTGCCCTCGATGACCTGCTCGATGTTGGCCACGATGGCCTCGCTGGCAGCGCGGAACTCGTCGTGCGGCAGTAGGCCGCCCACCTCGTCCCAGGTCTGTTGTGTCACGGGCCTCCTCCTCGTCGCAGTCACGGCAGCTCTTTAGAGAGCACCTGGACCCGCCGTTGGGTTCGCGACGTCGAGCCTCTTTTGCCGCAGGAATCTCACTGGTCTCTCAGGCTAACCATGTTTGTCGTTATCGCCGACCCCCGCAGGTAGTCCGTCGGTTACGCCCCGGAATATTCGCCGGCCGGGGGACGCGGTGGTTTTCCAACTCCCTGGCGGCGGCGCGTTGCCGGGCCGGCAGGCGAGGTACACTGCCCGACATGGCCGGAGTCTTCCTGCTTCTTACCGGGCCGTGCTGATGCGCTGAACGCGCGACAGCACGGCGGCCCCTCCTGCGCGAGGGGCTTTTTTGTGCCCGCCGCCGGCCCGGCCCGGTGGCGCCGAGACGAAGCGAAGCGAAGCGAGGAGAAACGATGAGTGAGGCAGCCGCACCGGCGGGCGACATTCCCCCGTTCCGGTACACCGCGGCCCTGGCCGACGAGATCGAGACTCGTTGGCAGGACACCTGGGCGCGCGAGGGCACCTTCCACGCACCGAACCCGACCGGCCCGCTGGCCGACCCGACCCACCCCCGCGCCGGCGCGGAGAAGCTGTACGTGCTGGACATGTTCCCGTACCCGTCCGGCGCCGGCCTGCACGTCGGCCACCCGCTGGGCTACATCGGCACCGACTGCTACGCCCGCTACCAGCGGATGACCGGGCGCAACGTGCTGCACGCGATGGGCTTCGACGCGTTCGGCCTGCCCGCCGAGCAGTACGCGGTGCAGACCGGCACCCACCCCAGGACCACCACGGTCGCGAACATCGAGCGGTACAAGGCGCAGCTGCGCCGGCTGGGGCTGGCCCACGATGAGCGCCGCTCGGTGGCCACCATCGACACCGACTTCTACCGCTGGACCCAGTGGATCTTCCTGCAGATCTTCAACTCCTGGTACGACCGCGACGCCCGCCGGGCCCGCCCGATCGCCGAGCTGATCGCCGAGTTCGAGGGCGGTAACCGGCCCACCCCGGACGGCCGCGCCTGGGCCGAGCTGAGTGTCGCCGAGCGCCGCCAGGTCGTCGACGACCACCGACTGGCGTACGTCTCGCAGGCCCCGGTGAACTGGTGCCCAGGGCTGGGCACCGTGCTGGCCAACGAGGAGGTCACCGCCGACGGTCGCTCCGACCGGGGCAACTTCCCGGTCTTCAAGCGCAACCTGAAGCAGTGGATGATGCGGATCACCGCGTACGGTGACCGGCTGATCGAGGACCTGGACAGCCTGGACTGGCCCGAGCCGATCAAGCTGATGCAGCGCAACTGGATCGGCCGATCCACCGGCGCGCACGTCGACTTCCCCACCGCGCTGGAGCCGATCCGGGTGTTCACGACCCGGCCGGACACCATCTTCGGGGCCACGTACATGGTGCTGGCGCCCGAGCACGAGCTGGTCGACACGCTGGTGCCGGCCGCCTGGCCGGACGAGACGCGGGACGCCTGGACCGGCGGGCACGCCAGCCCACGGGCGGCCGTCGAGGCGTACCGCAAGTCGGCGGCGGCCAAGACCGACGTCGAGCGGCAGTCGGACAGCAAGGAGAAGACCGGCGTCTTCATCGGCGCGTACGCCACCAACCCGGTCACCGGCGGGCAGATCCCGATCTTCATCGCCGACTACGTGCTGGCCGGCTACGGCACCGGCGCGATCATGGCGGTGCCGGCGCAGGACGAACGGGACTGGGCGTTCGCCGAGATCTTCGAGCTGCCCATCGTGCGTACCGTGCAGCCGGCGGAGGGCTTCGACGGCAAGGCGTACACCGGGGACGGCCCGGCGATCAACAGCGCCGCGCCCGAGCGCGGCCTGGACCTGAACGGCCTGGGGATCGTCGACGCCAAGGCGACGATCATCGCCTGGCTGGAGGCGAACGGGCACGGCACCGGAGCGGTGACCTACCGGCTGCGTGACTGGCTGTTCTCCCGCCAGCGTTACTGGGGTGAGCCGTTCCCGATCGTCTACGACGAGACCGGCGCGGCCATCGCCCTGCCGGAGGAGATGCTGCCGGTCGAGCTGCCGGAGGTGGACGACTTCTCCCCGAAGACGTTCGAGGCCGACGACGCGAACAGCAACCCGGAGACCCCGCTGTCCCGGCGGCGCGACTGGGTCGAGGTCGAGCTGGACCTGGGTGACGGGCCGAAGCGCTACACCCGGGAGACCAACGTGATGCCGCAGTGGGCCGGCTCCTGCTGGTACGAGCTGCGCTACCTGGACCCGACCAACTCCGATCGGTTCGTCGACGCGGAGAACGAGCGCTACTGGATGGGCCCGAACGCCGACGGCGACTGTGGGGGCACCGACCTGTACGTCGGCGGTGCCGAGCATGCCGTGCTGCACCTGCTGTACGCGCGGTTCTGGCACAAGGTGCTGTTCGACCTGGGGCACGTGTCGTCGTTCGAGCCGTTCCGCAAGCTGTTCAACCAGGGCATGATCCAGGCGTACGCCTACACCGACTCGCGTGGCAGCTACGTGCAGGCCGAGGAGGTCGTCGAGCGCGACGGCGCCTACTACCTGGACGACCTGGTGGTCAACCGCGAGTACGGCAAGATGGGCAAGTCGCTGAAGAACGTGGTGACGCCCGACGACATGTGCGCCGCGTATGGCGCGGACACGTTCCGGGTGTACGAGATGTCGATGGGTCCGCTGGAGGTGTCCCGCCCCTGGGAGACCCGGGCGGTGGTCGGCTCGTACCGGTTCCTGCAGCGGGTCTGGCGGGCGGTCATCGACGAGCAGACCGGCGCGCTGCGGGTCACCGACGACCCGGCTGACGAGGCGACCCGCCGGCTGCTGCACAAGGTGATCGACGGGGTCCGTGGCGACATGGACGGCATCCGGTTCAACACGGCGATCGCCAAGCTGATCCAGCTGACCAACGGGCTGACCGGGCTGTCGGCGACGCCCCGCGAGGTGGCCGAGCCGCTGGTGCTGATGGTGGCGCCGTTCGCCCCGCACGTGGCCGAGGAGCTGTGGGGCCGGCTGGGCCACGACACGTCGCTGACGTACGCGGACTTTCCGACCGCCGACCCGGCGCTGCTGGTGGCCGACACGGTGACCTATCCGGTGCAGGTCAACGGCAAGGTCCGTGGTCGCATCGAGGTCCCCGCCGACGCCTCCGAGGAGACCGTCCGCGCGGCGGCCCTGGACGCGGTGGCGGCGGCCCTGGCCGGCAAGGAACCCCGCAAGGTCATCGTGGTCCCGGGCCGCATGGTCTCGGTGGTCGCCTAACCCACCCCACCCCACCCCACCCCGAGATCTCGCCCCGCCCCGCCCCGCGATCTTGCAGTTTCGGTCTTTGTTCTGCCCCTTTCGGGGCAGATTGTCGGGGCAGAAACTGCAAGATCGCCGGGGTGGGGGTGCGTCAGGGGCGGTGGGCGGTGCCGAGTACAGGCACAGACTGCCATGCGCCATGGGCGCCGCCGCGCCGTCCGTCGCTAATGGGCCGGCATCGCGGCCGGGCTTCGCAGTCCGGCATCGCGGCCCGGGTGATAGGGAGCGGGACGTCCACGGGCGCGTACTGCGACGAGCGTGATGACTCACAGGTATAGGTATGCCCCTGGGGCATCACGCTCACCGGCGCGCGTCCGCCGCCCGGCACGGCACGCCGGCTCCGAGGCATGAGATGTCGGCTCTGAGGGGCGACATTGCCTCAGGCGGTCAGCGCCGCCGCTACGGTGCGGCGGTGGGCGAGCAGCCAGTCCTGCCAGCGACGTACCCCGTCGACCGCGCCCCGCTCGCGCAGCCGGCGCATTCCCGGCTCGTCGCGGTCGGCGCCGGCGTCGATGCCCCGCCAGGTGTCCTCGATCTGGTCGAGCATCAGATCCACCAGGTCGTCCCGGGCAAGTGCCACCCGGGCCGGTCCAGTGGCTGCGGCCTCGTAGGCGTCGCAGAGCACGCGGCAGCGCCGACCCAGCTCGGCTGGGTCGGTGCCCTCGCCCAGCGCGGCCCAATGCCAGCCGGCGAACGCCACGTCGGCGATCCGGGGACCCGGTGCGGCCAGGTCCCAGTCCAGGAAAGCCACCGGCAGGGGACCGGCCCGGAAGTCGCGATAGACCGTGTTCTTCGGTGACAGGTCGCGGTGGCAGACCGTTTCGGCGTTCCCGGCCAGCGGAGTGCCCGCACAGGCGTCGTGCAGCCGTCGCATCAGCTCAGCCAGCCGCACCAGCGCCTGATCGGTGAAGAAGGCTTGGTCCTCCCGGTCCCGCCACGGGACCCGCCCTTCGATGTGGCTGAGTATCTGCCGGCCGCGCGCGTCGACACCCAGGTGTCGGGGGGCGAGGTTCGCGCCGACATCGGCCAGGTGGTGCAGGAGCGTGCTGACGAAGTCCAGGTTGGCCGGTGGCGTACGGCGTACCGTGTCACCGACCCGGACCACGTCGGCGACGAAGCCGCCGGCGAGTCGCTGCTCGCCGGGCAGGTCGGTCGGCTCGGGCACGGTCAGACCGGCATGGAGCGGCGGCGGCGCTCGGCGCGCCACCACTGGTGGATGAGCACCAGACTCGCGATCAGACCGAGGCTGGCCGGGGCGGCGGCGTACCAGTTGATGTGGCCCGGTGAGCTGACCGCCGCGCCGATCGCGGCGTACCCGAACGCGGTCGGCGCGGACGCGATCACGCTGCCGGTCAGAAACGGCGCCAGCCGGGCGGCGGTGGTGCCGTAGCCGTAGCTGACCAGACCGAAGCCGGCGATCGGCAGCAGCCGGACGGTGACCACGCCGAACACGCTCTGCCGCGCGAACCACCGGTCGAGGCGGGCCAGCCGGCCGCGGACCCGCTCGGCGACGAACTCCCGGCCGAGCAGCCGACCGACCGTGAAGCCGATCGCCGCCGCCACCAGTGCGGCGCCCAGGGCGTACGCGGCACCCTCCAGAGGGCCGAAGATGGCGCCCGCGGCGAGTGTGATGAAGGTCCGGGGGACCAGCGCGACCAGCAGCAGCGCGCCGCCGAGGATCGCCGCCACCGGGGCGAGGTCGCCCAGCCGGTCGGCCAGCAGCGGTAGCTGCGCCGGATCCGGCCGGGGCACCAGGAGCAGCAGCAGCCCGCAGCAGCCGATCAGCAGCACGAGCAGGGCGAACCGGGCGGCCGACGGCTGCCGGAGCAGCCGCCGGACGGCACGGATCATGCCCGGGCGGCGGCCACTGCGGAGCGGCGCTCGTTGCGGAGCCGGTCGGACCAGGTGTCGTCCAGCGGCGGGAGCTGGTGCGCCCCGGTGGCCCAGCGCAGCAGCAGGTCGGCCAGGGCCGGGTTGCGGGCCAGCGCCGGGCCGTGCGAGTAGGTGCCCAGCAGCTTGCCGCGCCACGCGCCCTCGGTGGCGCCGTCGTTGCCCACCCCGGCGGTGATCCGGGCCAGCGGGGAGACCTCCGGGCCGAGGTGGGTGCGACCGCCGTGGTTCTCGAAGCCGGTCAGTGGGGGCAGACCCAGCCGGGGGTCGATCTCACCGGCCAGCTCGCCGACGGCCCGGCTCTCGCCCCGGTCGGACTGCAGGTCCAGCAGCTCCAGGCCCCGGCACTGCACGCCCTTGGCGAAGAAGGAGGTGCCGAGCAGTTGGTAGCCGGCGCAGACGCCGAACACCACCGAACCCTGGGCGACCGCCCGGTGCAGACCGCCGTCGGCGAGCAGCCGCTGCGCGCCCAACGCCTGTGGGCCGTCCTCGCCGCCGCCGACCAGGTAGATGTCGGCGGTCGCGGGCAGCCGCTGGTCGGAGCGGACCTCCACGACCTCGACCGGCATACCGCGCTGGCGAGCCCGCCGGGCGAGGATCAGCGCGTTGCCCCGGTCCCCGTAGGTGGAGAGCAGGTCGGGGTAGATCCAGACGATGCGCAGGCTCTCAGATGACACGGTCCAACTCCGCTCGGATGTCCTGGAACGCGGTGTAGTTCGCGATGACCTCCAGCCGCCCGGGCGGGACCGACCGGATCGCGTCGTCGAACGTGCGTACGTGCTGGAACGGCACGTCGTTGACGTCCAGTCGGACCGCCAGGTCGTACGCCCGGTCGCCGGTGATCAGCACCTGCCGGCCCCGGAGCGGGGCGAAGTCGACGTCGAAGAGCCAGGAGGTGTCGAGACCGTCGGGGTCGCGCGCGTTGATGGAGAGCAGGGTCGGCGCGTCATCGGCCATGTCGAAGGCCTCCAGCCAGCTGGCCGGGTTCTTGGCCAGCAGCAGCCGGATGTTGCGCCCGTCCTTGTCGACCTGCGCGTAGCGGCCGGCGACCGAGGTGACGATGCCCAGGCGGGACACCGCGTCGACCGGCCGGACCCCGAACTCCGCGGCCACGGCCAACGCGGTCGCCGCGTTGCCGAGGTTGACCTTGCCGGGCAGCTGGAGGGACACCTTGTGCCAGGCGCCGGTGGGGTCGAGCACCCCCTCGTCCTCGACGACCCACTGCGGCTCCGGTCGGCGCAGCGGACAACCGGTGCACCACCACTGGTCGCCGGAGCGCTGGATGGTGGAGCCGCACTCCGGGCAGACCCAGGAGTCGTCGTGCCAGCGCTGGCCGGCGCTGAACCAGGTCACGTGCGGCGGGTTGATGCCGCGGGCGGGGTCGGCCGGAGGGGTGGCGGCCCAGACCACCAACGGGTCGTCGGCGTTGGCCACCACCCGCACGTTGGTGTGCCGGACCAGCGCCGCACGCCAGAGCTGCGCCATCATGGCGACCTCCTTGGCGCGGTCGAGCTGGTCGCGGGAGAGGTTGAGCAGCGCGACGACGTGCGGCTCGGTCGCCTCCAGCACCTGGGCGAGGTAGTGCTCGTCGACCTCCAGCACCGCGTACGGGGTGCTGCCGGCCTTGGCCAGTGCCGAGGTGTGCCCGCTGGGCATGTTGGCGCCGAACGAGTTGGTGGCGACCCGGCCGAGCACGCCGACCGCGGCGGAGGTCAACCGGGTGGTGGTGGTCTTGCCGTTGGTGCCGGAGACGAGCGCGATCGCACGTCCGGCCGACAGGTGGGCCAGCAGGTCCGGGTCGATCTTCAGGCCGATCCACCCGCCGATCACCGAACCGTCGCCACGGCCGGCCGCCCGGGAGAGCGCCGCGGCGGTCCGTGACACGGAGCTGGCCACCTTGGCCCGTAGGGGCATTTTCGCGTCCGTCACGCGAGCGAGGTTACCGGACCGCCCGCCCCTCCAGATCGCCGCCGACGGTGAACCGTTCGGCCGTGGTGGCTGCGCGGGTGGCCGGGTGGGCGTCCACCGGACGGAGTCGATCTATGTCGGAAAGCGGACCACGCCGGAGGGGCGCCGTGGCCCTCCACTGCGCTCCACCCCTTGTGACGTGCGGTTTTGCCGTCCGATCGGACGCGCCACGCGGGCGAATCTGGTTGCAGGTGGAGGGAAGTGGAGTAGAGTGGGGACCAATGGTGAGGCCGGGAGGGCTCACCGGCCCGGGGGGTCAGCGGCGCCGCGAACGCCGCTCAGGGGCAAGGGGGTAGGGCCGTGTTTCTCGGCACCCACACTCCGCGCCTGGACGAAAAGGGCCGGTTGATCCTTCCGGCCAAGTTTCGGGATGAGCTGGCGGGGGGTGTCGTGGTCACCAAAGGGCAGGAGCGCTGTCTCTACGTTTTCCCGACCCCTGAGTTCCAGCGAATCGCGGAGCAGTTGCGCGCGCAGCCAATGACGCACAAGGCGGCCCGGGCCTACAGCCGGGTCTTCTTCGCCAGCGCGCACGACGAGGTTCCGGACAAGCAGGGTCGGGTGACCATTCCGGCCCACTTGCGGGCGTACGCCGCGTTGGACCGCGAGTTGGTGGTCATCGGCGCGAGCACGCGGGTGGAGATCTGGGACAAGGTCGCCTGGGAGACCTACCTCGCCGAGAGCGAAGACGACTTCGCCGACATCGAGGAGGGGGTGCTGCCCGGCGGTCTGTAGGGCGGAACTGCGCCCGACGTACTGCGAGATCTCCAGCCGCTTTCGAGTTCCTGGCATCCCTTCCCCGGTGCCAGGCGCACGATCCAGTCATCGGGCGAGAGTCCGGTGTCCGGCGGGAGCGGATGGGGATCTGGCAGTACGACGGCAGCGCCGTCCGACGGCAGGCGCACGAACGAGAACGGACGTTTCAACCAGTGGGGGTCAACATGGGGGAGTTGCGCGGCACGCACGTGCCGGTGCTGCTCGAGCGGTGTCTCGAGCTGCTGGCCCCCGCGCTGGGTCGAGGCGGCCGTACCGTCCACGTCGACGCCACGCTCGGCCTGGCCGGGCACGCGGAGGCGGTGCTCGAGGCGCACCCGGAGACGGTCCTGATCGGGCTCGACCGGGACACCGAGGCGCTCGCCCACGCGCGAGTCCGACTGGCCCGGTTCGCCGATCGGGTGCACCTGGAGCACGCCGTCTACGACGAGTTGCCCGATGTGCTCGACCGGCTGGGCTATCCGGGCATCGACGGGATCCTGTTCGACCTGGGTGTCTCGTCGCTGCAGTTGGACGCGCCCGACCGCGGGTTCGCGTACGCCCAGGACGCGCCACTGGACATGCGGATGGACCAGACCCGGGGGGTGACCGCCGAAGAGGTGGTCAACACCTACGCACATCCGGACCTGGCCCGGGTGCTGCGGGTCTACGGCGAGGAGAAGTTCGCCGGCCGGATCGCCTCGGCGATCATCCGCGAACGGGAACGCGCCCGGATCACCTCGTCCGCGCTGTTGGCGGAGTTGGTTCGGGACTCGATCCCGGCACCAGCCCGACGAACGGGTGGGCACCCGGCAAAGAGAACGTTTCAGGCTTTACGGATCGAGGTAAACAGAGAGCTGGCAGCGCTGGAGACAGCGTTGCCGTCCGCACTCGACGCACTGACCGTGGGCGGTCGCATGGTGGTCCTGTCCTACCACTCCCTGGAGGACCGGCTCACCAAGGCGGCGCTCGCGGACCGGGTCCGCAACAAGGGCCCGATCGACCTCCCGGTCGAGCTTCCCGGGTCGGGTCCGACGTTCCGGCTGCTCAGCCGGGGCGCCGAACTGGCCGGGGAGGCGGAGGTCACCGCGAACCCGCGTGCCGCCTCGGTGCGGCTGCGGGCAGCGGAACGGCTCGACCCGAACGCGACTGAGCAAGGGCGGACCGACCGCGAACGGTCTCGCCGAAGGGTGAAGGGAATGCACCAGCCGGGCACGGGGTCCGCCTGATCCGTGGGGGGTCAGGGGGCATCGGGACGGTAGAGGGACGGATGTTGAGGGGGAGGGGACATGAACATTGACAAGCGCGACCGCCGGGACGTCACCGGCGGCGGGCAGCGCACACCGCGGTCGGGGGGCCGGACCGCGGCGGAGCGGGCTCCGCGCGTGGGGAACCGTACGCCACGCATCGATCCAGTGAACCGGCAGGGGGAGACTCGCGCCCGGGGGGCGCGCGAGTTCCCGACTCAGGGCACCGCCGCGCTGCGGCCGGCAGAGAAGGCCGCCAGCGTCGTCAGCGCCCGCCCGCCCCGGCTGCGGGTGGCACCGCCGCCGCCGGTGTCGGTGCCGCGCGCGCCGTTCGCGGCGCTGATCGTGGTGCTGGTGGTCGGTGGGGTGCTGGGCATCCTGGCGGTCAACACCAAGATCAATGAGAACGCGTTCCGGCTGGAGCGGCTGCAGCAGCAGCAGGCTCGACTGGACCTGGAGAAGCAGCAGTTGGACAAGCAGATCGCCGATGCCGAGGCGCCGGGCAACCTGACCGCCGAGGCGCGGCGGCTGGGCCTGGTCGACGCCGGCGAGCCGGGATACATCCGGCTGCCGGACGGCAAGACCATCGGCGTGCCACAGCCGGCGACCGGCCAGCCGTCGGTGACCAGCCAGGGTGCAGGAGGCTGACCCGTGCCACCAAGGTCGGACGAGCCGCGCCGGGACCCCAAGGGGACCCGGCGCGGTTCTTCGCGTGACACCGGCCCCACCGACGGGGAGCCGCGCACCGGCGAGCCGGGTATCGGGGGCATTTCCGGCGCTCGGGCGTACACCCCGAGGGGCCGGACCGTCCGCGAGGAGCGCGGCACGCCGGCGCGGAGCGGGGGTGCCGAGCAGCGGCGTACGCCGCGCAGCACCCGTTCCGGCGACCCGTTCCGGCCGGCGTTGCAGGTGCTCGACGGGGGTCGGGCCGCTGCCCGCGCCGGTCGGCGCGACGCCCCGGCCGCCGGACGCGGCGGCGTGGTGCGCACCGTCGCACCGCGCAAACCCCGTGGCCCGGGCGTCGACGAGCCGCCGCCGCGCCGCCGGACCACACCGCGCGCGCCGCGCCGTACCGACCGCCCGGCGGCCCGTCGGCCGTCCCGCAAGCCACCGCGCCCACCGAAGCTGGCCGACTCGCGGCTGCGGCTGCGGCTGGGCACCGCGCTCGCTCTGACGCTGTTCGCCACCATCGGGATCCGGCTGATCTTCCTTCAGGCGGTCGACGCTCCGGCGTACGCCGGGGGCGGCGTCGCCGACCGCACCCGCACGGTCGAGCTGCCCGCGCCGCGGGGTGCGATCTACGACAGCACCGGCGCCCCGCTGGCCCGTAGCGTCGAGGCGCGGTACGTGTTCGCCGACCCGACCAAGGTGAAGGACCCGCCCGCCACCGCGAAGGCCCTCTCCCCGCTGCTCGGCATCCCGGCGTCGAAGCTCGTCGAGCAGATGAAGCCTCGCAAGCTGGAGAACGGCATCACGTCCACGTTCGCCTACCTGGCCCGGGGCGTGGAAATTCCGACAGCCAAGCGGGTGCAGGCGCTGGAGCTGCCGGGGATCGGGGTGCACCGCGACGAGCGCCGCGACGTGCCCGGTGGTGACCTGGCGGCAAATCTGATCGGCTTCACCAGCCAGGACATGGCCGGGCTGGAAGGGCTGGAGGCCCGCTACGACGACCTGCTCGCCGGGCAGGACGGCAAGCGGGTGTACGAGGCCGGCCTCGGTGACCTCGCCGCACCGATCCCGGGCGGTTTCAGCCGGACGACTGCCGCCAAGCCGGGCAGTTCGCTGGCCCTCACCATCAACCGTGACCTGCAGTTCCGGACGCAGCAGATCCTCAGCACGGCGATGGCGCAGCAGCGCGGCGGCACCGGCGCGGCCGTGATCATCGAGATTCCCTCCGGTGCGGTGCTGGCGCAGGCCAGCAATCCCACCTACGACGCGGCGAAGCCGCTGCCCAGTGACCCGGTCGCCCGCGAGGACGCGGCGACCAGCTTCGTCGTCGACCCCGGCTCGATCCACAAGGCGATCACCTATGGCGCGGCGTTGCAGGAGGGCGTGATCACGCCGGACACCACGCTGCCCATCGCCAACAGCATCAAGATGGGCGACACCTGGTTCTCCGACACCCATCCCGCCGATGGCAAGCGGATGAGCGTGCCGGGAATGCTCGCCTACTCGTCGAACGTCGGCACCATCACCATCGCCGACAAGCTCGGCCGGGACCGGTTGATCGACTACCAGAAGCGGTTCGGGCTGGGTAAGCCCACCGGCGAGGGGATGCCGGGGGAGGCCAGCGGGCGGCTGTTGCCGGCCGACGAGTGGAGCGGATCGTCGTACGGGTCGGTGCCGATCGGGCACAGCGTCGACGCCACGCCGCTGCAGATGGCCGCCGCGTACGCCGCCATCGCCAACAACGGCACCTACGTGCAGCCGCACCTGGTCAAGGAGGTGATCGGCCCGGACGGGAAGCGCACGCCCGCACCGGCCCCGGTGACCCGTTCGGTGCTCAGCCCGCAGAACGCGGCAGCGCTGCGCACCATGCTGGAGGCGGTCACCACCGTCGACCATGCCACCGGCCTGGCCGCCGCCGTCCCCGGCTACCGGGTCGCCGGCAAGACCGGCACCGGGTGGCGACTGGTGGACGGCAAGAAGCAGCCCGGCGAGGTGTCCTCCTTCATCGGCATGGCGCCCGCCGAGAACCCCCGGTACGTGATCGCGGTCTTCGTGTACGCGCCCGATGGCGGGGGCGCGGCGATCACCGGGCCGGCGTTCCGCGACATGATGCAATTCACTCTGCGTCACTACCGCGTACCGCCGTCCGCGGGCGGTTCCGCACCCAAGTTCGTGGTCTATCCGCGCTGAGCAGCGACGGCGGGACATCATCGGTGAGTGCCGACGAACCACCGGGGCGGCTGTGCGGCCAGAACCGGACGACCGGGTAGGGTCTGACGCCGTGCCCGGCAATCCACGTCCACGTACCGTGACCGGAGTCCGGCTCGGTGATCTCGCCGTCCGCCTCGCCGTCGACCTCCCGGCGGACGCCGCCGGGGTGATCGTCACCGGGGCTACCCACGCCAGCCAGGAGGTCCACCCCGGCGACCTGTACGCGGCGCTGCCCGGTGCCCGTCGGCACGGCGCGGAGTTCGCCGCCGGCGCCGCCGAGGCGGGTGCCGTGGCCCTGCTGACCGACCCGGCGGGTGCGGAGCTGGCGGCGGGGATCGGCCTGCCCGTCCTGGTGGTGCCCGACCCGCGTGCCGTGCTCGGCGAGCTGGCCTCGGCCGTGTACGGCGACCCGACCGCCGGTCTCACCATGATCGGGGTGACCGGCACCGCCGGAAAGACCTCCACCGCGTATCTGGTCGAGTCGGGGCTGCGGGCCGCCGGCCACACCACCGGGTTGATCGGCACCGTGGAGACCAGGCTCGGTGATCTGGTGATCGACAGTGTGCGTACCACCCCCGAGGCGACCGACCTGCACGCCATGCTGGCCACGGCCCGTGAGCGTGGGGTCACCGCGGTGGTCATGGAGGTCTCCAGCCATGCGCTGGCCATGGGCCGGGTGGGCGGTGTCCGGTTCGCCGTCGGGGGTTACACCAACTTCGGCTCCGATCACCTGGACTTCCACGCCGACAGCGACGACTACTTCGCCGCGAAGGCCCAGCTCTTCGACGGGCGCTGCGCGATCGAGGTGCTCAACCACGACGACCCGGCGTTGCGGCCGCTGCTCAAGCCGGCGACGGTCACCTACTCGGCGGTCGGTGACCAGGACGCGACCTGGTGGGCCGACGGCGTGAGCGGCGAGGGGTACGCCCAGCGCTTCACCGCGCACGGCCCGGACGGCGTGGTCCTGTCCACCGGTGTGGCGCTGCCCGGCCGGCACAACGTGGCCAACGCGCTGTTGGCCATCGCCGCGCTGGTCGGCGCCGGGGTGGACCCGGCGACCGCGGCGACCGGTGTGGCCGCCTGCGGTGGCGTGCCGGGCCGGCTGGAGCTGGTCGACGTCGCCGCTCCGGTGCGCGGGGTGGTCGACTACGCGCACAAGTCGGACGCGATCGTGGCCGCGCTGGCCGCGCTGCGCGAGCTGAGCGTCGGCCGGTTGATCTGTGTGATCGGCGCCGGCGGAGACCGGGACCGGGGTAAGCGGCCGGTGATGGGCGCCGCCGCGGCGGAGGGAGCCGACGTGGTGCTGGTGACCGACGACAACCCGCGTACCGAGGAGCCGTCGGAGATTCGCGCCGAGGTGCTCGCCGGGGCGTACCGGGCCGGCACGGCCGCCCGGATCATCGAGGTGGCCGGCCGTCGTGCCGCGATCGACGAGGCGGTTCGGCTGGCCGAGCCGGGCGACGTGATCGCGCTGCTCGGCAAGGGGCACGAGCGGGGCCAGGAGGTGGCGGGCGAGGTGTTTCCGTTCGACGACAGCATCGAGTTGGCCGACGCGCTGCGGGCCCGCTTCGGCGATCTGGCGGGTCAGCGGTGATCGCCCTGAGCCTGGCCGAGGTGGCCGCGGCGGTCGACGGGCGGCTGGTGGCCGCCGACCCGGACGCCACCGTCACCGGTTCGGTGGAGTTCGACTCGCGCAAGGTGGGGCCCGGTTCGCTCTTCGTGGCGTTCCCGGGGGAGAAGGTCGACGGGCACGACTACGCGGCGACGGCGATCCAGGCCGGCGCGGTGGCGGTGCTCGGCAGCCGCGAGGTGCCCGGGGTGCCGATGGTGCTGGTCGACGACGCCCTGACCGCGATGGGTCGGTTGGCCCGCGCGGCGGTGGACCGGCTGCCCGGGTTGACCGTGATCGGCGTGACCGGCTCCTCCGGCAAGACCACCACGAAGGACCTCATCGGTCAGCTCACCGCCCGACTGGGGGCCACGGTGGCGCCGCCCGGCTCGTTCAACAACGAGCTGGGGCACCCGTACACCGCCCTGCAGGCCGGGCCGGGCACCCGTTACCTGGTGATGGAGAAGGGCGCCCGGGGGGTGGGGCACGTGCGGTACCTCTGCGAGCTGGTGCCGCCCCGGATCTCCGTGGTGCTCAACGTCGGCACGTCGCACATCGGCGAGTTCGGTTCGCAGGAGGCGATCGCCGTGGCCAAGGGGGAGCTGGTCGAGGCCCTGCCACCGGACGGGTTGGCCGTGCTGAACGCCGACGACCCACGGGTGGACGCGATGGCGAGTCGCACCGAGGCCCGGGTGGTCCGCTACGGCGAGGCGCCGGACGCCGACGTGCGGGCCGAGGACGTCACGCTGGACGAGCGGGGGCACGCGTCGTACACCCTGGTCACCCCGGAGGGGCGCGCGCCGGTGCGGCTCGGTCTGACCGGCCGTCACCAGGTCTGGAACACGCTCGCCGCGGCGGCGGTCGCCCGGGAGCTGGGCATGCCGCTGGCCGAGCTGGCCACGGCGCTCGGCGAGCTGGGGCTGGTCTCGACCCGCCGGATGGATGTCTTCGACCGGCCCGACGGCGTGACCGTCATCGACGACTCGTACAACGCCAACCCGGCCTCGATGGCGGTCGCGGTGCGGGCGCTGGCCAGCCTCGGCGAGGGTCGGCGTACCGTCGCGGTGCTCGGTTACATGGCCGAGCTGGGCCCGTTCGAGTCCGACGGCCACGCCGAGGTCGGCCAACTCGTGGCCGAGCTGGGTGTCGACCGGCTGCTCGTGGTGGGCGAGCCGGCCGCGCCGATTCACGAAGGCGCGACAGCGGTAGCGAACTGGGGAGGAGAGTCGGTGCTGCTCACCGATCAGGCGGCGGCCATCGAGGTGCTGCGGGGCGAACTACGACCAGGTGACGTCGTCCTGGTCAAGGGCTCCCGGTACCGGACGTGGGAGGTGGCCGACGCCCTGCGCGCCGACGCCGCTGGGGAGTCAACCCGATGAGGGCTGTCATCGTCGCCGTCGGGGTGGCCTTCATCGTCTCGCTCTTCGGCACCCCCATCGCGATCAAGGTGTTCACCCGGCTCAAGGCCGGCCAGCCGATCCGGTCCGACGGCCCCGCCATGCACCAGACCAAGAAGGGCACGCCCACGATGGGTGGCGTGGTCTTCATCCTGGCCACGGTGATCGCGTACGTGGCCGGCCACCTGGCCCTGACCACCCTGCCGGACGCGCAGATCGCCCAGGTCGAGCCGACGATCACCGCATTGGTGCTGCTCGGGCTGATGGTCTTCTCCGGCGCGGTCGGCTTCCTCGACGACTTCCTCAAGGTGCGCAAGCGCAACAGCGCCGGTCTGAACAAGCGCGGCAAGCTGTTCGGCCAGATCCTGGTCGGCGCGGTCTTCGGTGTGGTCGCGCTGTACTTCCCGAGCACGATGACCGACGCGACGGGCCTGGCGACCAACACCGAGACGGTGGGCAGCACCACGCTGAGCTTCATCCGGGACATCAACGTCCTGGAGGTCAGCAAGGTCGGCGCCGTGATCATCTTCATCTTTGTGGTGATGGGCGCGACGAACGGCGTCAACCTCACCGACGGCCTGGACGGTCTGGCCACCGGCGCCTCGGTGATGGTGCTCGCCGCGTACGCGCTGATCGCGTTCTGGCAGTACCGGCACTGGTGCGCCGACCCGAGCTACACGCAGGACTACTGCTACGCCGTGCGCGACCCGTTGGAGATCGCGCTGATAGCCGGAGCGGCGGCCGGGGCCTGTGTGGGCTTCCTGTGGTGGAACACGTCCCCGGCGCGGATCTTCATGGGCGACACCGGGGCGCTGGGGCTGGGCGGCCTGATCGCCGGCATGGCGATGTCCACCCGCACCATCCTGCTGCTGCCGATCATCGGCGGGCTCTTCGTGATCATCACGATGTCCGTGGTGATCCAGATCATCTCCTTCAAGACCACCGGTAAACGTGTGTTCCGGATGTCGCCCCTGCAGCACCACTTCGAGTTGGCCGGCTGGAGCGAGGTCAACATCGTGGTGCGCTTCTGGATCATCGCCGGCATCGGCGTAGCCATCGCCCTGGGCCTCTTCTACAGCGAGTTCCTCGCCAACATGACCTAACCCGTTACCCCCCCCGCGCCCTCCACCCCCTGAGCGCGTCGATCTAGGGCAAGTTGCAGTGGTTGAAGATCAGCTAGCAGCAATTCCCCCTAGATCGGCGCGGGCCAGGACGGGCGGGCGTGGGGCGACGGCGACACGCCGAGAGGGGCGTTGCGGTGGGCGCATCCGGGCAGAGCGGTGATGATGGGCAGATGGGGGAGGAACAGCGCACCAACGCGGCCGGCGCGACACGATCGGTGCGTGATCCGGTGGCGGAGGCCAAGGCCAGCCCGCGGCCCGGCGGGTCCGCCCAGCCGGGATCCGAACCACCACCGCAGGAGCCCACGACCGGTGGCTTGATCGCCGTGCGCGGGATGGACGCGGCCGGCGGGCTCGCCGCGCTGCGCGGCCTGCTGGACCGGCCGCTGGCCTCGTACTACCTGCTGATGTCCAGCGCCGGCCTGCTGCTGCTGATCGGGCTGACCATGGTCTTCTCGGCGACCAGCGTGAAGGACTACGCCGAGGACGGCAACGCCTCGGCCTCGGTGACCAAGCAGGCCATCTTCGCGGTGATCGGCATCGGGGCGTTCTGGGTCTGCCAGCGCCTGCCCGCCAGCACCTACCGATCGCTGGGCCGGCCGCTGCTGTTCACCTCGATCGCGCTGCTGCTGCTGCTCAACCTGCTGCTGGCCTACGCTCGGCTGAGCGGCCAGAAGTCGGCGCAGGTCGGCCCGATCGAGGCGCGGCTGCTCTGGCTGTTCATCGGCGGGATCCAGGTGCAGCCCTCCGAGTTGGCCAAGTTCGCGCTGGTGTTGTGGGGCGCGCACCTGATCGCCCGCAAGGGCGCCGCGCTGGGTTGGTGGCGGGAGTTGGCCACCCCGCTCTTCCCCGTGATGGGCCTGCTCTTCGTCCTGGTCGGTTACAACGACGTGGGCACGATGCTCTGCCTGCTGGCCCTGGTGGTGGGCCTGCTCTGGGCCGCCGGCGTACGGATGCGGGTCTTCGGCGCGCTGACGGTGGTCGGTCTGCTCGGTGTCGGCCTGCTCATCGCGGTGGCGTCGCTGGGTGCCGGCTCCGGCGAGCGCGGCCAGGAGAACTACCGCTTTGCCCGGCTGGCCAATTTTCTCAGCCCGCCGGACCCGGAGACGTGCAAGCTCGACGGTTGCCTCCAGTTCTACCAGGGTCGACTGGCCATCGAGCACGGCGGCTGGTTCGGTGTCGGGCTGGGCAAGGGCAGCCTGAAGTGGGACTGGCTGCCCGAGGCGCACAACGACTTCATCTTCGCGATCATCGCCGAGGAGTTGGGCGTGATCGGGTGTGTCGTGGTGCTCAGCCTCTTCGCGGTCCTCGCGTACACCGGGTTGCGGATCGCCCGGCGGGTCGACGACCCGTTCCGCCGGCTCGCCGCCGCCGCCGTTACCACCTGGCTGGTCAGCCAGGCCGTGATCAACATCGGCGGGGTGGTCGGGCTGCTGCCGATCACCGGCCTGCCGCTGCCGTTCATCTCCGACGGCGGAAGTGCCCTGGTCGTGACGTTGGCCGGGATCGGGATGCTCGCGTCCTTCGCCCGCGCCGAACCCGATGCGGCCAGAGCACTGCATGCCCGTCCGCCGGCCCGGTGGGTCCGACTACTCTGGGCCCCGTTGCCGCCGCTTCCCGGCCGGCGCCGCCGAGCGGCGACGCCGCCCGCTGGCCGAGGGTCCGTGCCCCGGTCCCGCGAGCGGCGCCACGACGATCAGGCCGTGCCGCGCGGGGTCCGACAGGACCGGAGCCGCAAGGGTACGGCGAGCGAGAGGAGACGCTGATGGGTCCGCTGCGTTCGGTGGTGCTCGCGGGAGGTGGCACCGGGGGACACATCTACCCGCTGCTCGCCTTCGCCGACTGCCTGCGCCGACACGACCCGGGCGTCCGGATCACCTGCCTCGGCACACCCAAGGGCATGGAGAACGAGCTGATCCCGCCGCAGGGCTACGAGCTGCGGCAGATCCCGGCGTACCAGCTGCCCCGGTCGGTCAACATGAACCTGGTCCGTACGCCGGGCCGGATGTGGACCGCGGCCCGCGCCGCGGGCAAGGTGATCGACGAGGTACGCGCCGACGTGGTCGTCGGCTTCGGCGGGTACGTCTCGGTGCCGGCCTATCTGGCCGCCTGGCGCCGGGAGCTGCCCATGGTGATCCACGAGGTGAACGTGCCGCCGGGCGTGGCCAACCGACTGGGCATGAAGTTCACCAAGAACATCGCCGTGGGCTTCCCGCACCAGCCCAGCCAGGCTGAGGCGCTGCGCGACGCCACCGTGGTCGGGGTGCCGCTGCGCCGCTCCATCGCCGCGCTGGACCGCTACGCGCTGCGCAACGCCGCGCGCGCCCACTTCGGGCTCCGTCCGGACCTGCCGGTGCTCTTCGTCGCCGGCGGCTCGTCGGGCGCCCGCTCGATCAACCTGGCGGTCTCCGGGGCGGCCAAGGAGCTGGCCCGCAACGGCGTGCAGGTGCTGCACGTGATGGGCGCCCGCAACGAGCCGGTGCCGATCCCCACCGACCTGCCGGTGCCGTACGTGACGCTGCCGTACCTGTCCGAGATGGAGCTGGGCTACGCCGCCGCCGACCTGATGCTGGCCCGGGGCGGGGCGATGACCGTGGCCGAGGTGGCCGCGATCGGGCTGCCCACGATCTTCGTGCCGTACCCGCACAGCAACCAGGAGCAGAAGCGCAACGCGCTGCCCGTGGTGGAGGCCGGCGGCGGGTTGCTGGTCGACGACGCGGAGCTCACCCCGGACTGGTTGGAGCGCACCGTCATTCCGCTGATCCGCGACCCGCAGAGGCTGTACGCGATGGGCGCCGCCGCGTCGGCGTACGGGCGGCGCGACGGTGACGAGGCGCTGCGCTCCTTCGTGATCGAGGCGGTGGCCCGATGACCGCGCAGTTCACCCCGGCCGGCACGCTCACCGCCGAGGACCTGGGTGCCGTTCACCTGATCGGAGTGGGTGGGGTGGGCATGCTCGGCGTGGCCCGGCTGCTGCTCACCCGGGGCATCCGGGTTTCCGGCAGCGATCTGCGTGAGTGGCCCTCGCTGGCGGGGCTGCGGGCGCTCGGCGGCACCATCTACCTCAGCCACGAGGCGACCAACCTCGACGGTGTGGACACCGTCGTCTACTCCTCGGCCATTCCGCAGGACCACCTGGAGTTGGTCGAGGCGCGTCGGCGCGGCCTGCGGGTGCTGCACCGGTCGGAGGCGCTCGCCGCGGCGATGACCGGCCGCCGGGCGGTGGCGGTCGCCGGCACGCATGGCAAGACCACCACCACCTCGATGGTGACCATGGTGCTCCAGCAGGCCGGTGTGGATCCGTCCTTCGTGATCGGCGGGGAGATCTCCGAGGTCGGCTCGGGCGCCCACCACGGCACCGGCGAGCACTTCGTGGTCGAGGCGGACGAGAGCGACCGCTCGTTCCTCATCTACCGCCCGTACGTCTCGATCATCACCAACGTCGAGGCGGACCACCTGAACACCTACGGCGACTACGCGACGCTGGAAGCGGCGTTCGTGGAGTTCGCCCGCCTCACCGACCCGGACGGGTTCATCATCACCTGCGCCGACGACCCGGGCGGTCGGCGGCTGGCCGAGACCCTGCGCGCCGAGGGACGGCGGGTGTTCACGTACGGCGAGGCGGCCGACGCCGACCTGCGGCTGACCGAGGTCGTCTCCTCCGCGCGTGGTGTGCGCTACCTGGCCGCGATCGACGGCCGGTCGCTGGGCGAGTTCCGGCTGCCCGTGCCGGGGCGGCACATGGGGCTGAACAGCGCCTCCGCGGTGCTGACCGCGTACCTGCTGCAACTGCCGTTGGAGGCGGCGGAGGCCGCCCTGGCGGTCTTCCCCGGTGTGCGACGGCGCTTCGAGCGCAAGGGTGCCGCGGACGGTGTGTTGGTCTACGACGAGTACGCCTACCACCCGACCTCGATGACGTTGGCGATGCAGACGCTGCGCGAGGTGGCCGGGGAGGGGCGGCTGATCGTCGTCTTCCAGCCCTACCGGCTGTACCGCACCCGCGACTCGCAGGCGGAGATCGCCGAGGCGCTGGCCATCGCCGACGAGGTGGTGCTGCTGGAGGTCTTCGGGCCGGGTGAGCTGCGCCAGCCCGGCGAGGGCTCGGCGGCGCTGATCGAGGCGGTGGCGCTGCCCGCGGACCGCAAGGTCTTCGTCGACTCGTGGGAGGCGGCGCCGGTCGAGGTGGCCCGTCGGGCCCGCCCGGGGGACGTGGTGGTGACCATGGGCGCCCCGCCGATCTCGCTGATGGGTGACGAACTGCTGGCCGCCCTGGGTGAGCGTACCGCCGGCTCCGCACCGACCGGGACCGTCGACCCGGTGGCCACCGCCCCGGTGGCCACCGCCCCGGTGATCGGTGATCCGGTGCCCGGTGGAGCCACGGCCGGCGGCGACGGAGCTGCCCTCGGTGGCACCGCCGCACCCGGCGGCACGGCGCCCGCGGCCGGATGAGTCCCGGCCCGGCCCGAGGGCGGACCAGCGCCGCCGACGGCGGCGCTCCGCGCCGCGGTCCGGCTCGGCGTTGGCAGCTGGTCCGGGCGGGACGGGACGCGGTACCGCCCTCGACCCGCCGGTTCATGGCGCGTGCCCGGCAGCGTCGCATGCGGGCGGCGCTGCCGTGGGCGGTGGCCGCCGGGGTGCTCGCGCTGGCCGGGCTGGTCGCCTGGACGGTGCTCGGCACCGGGCTGTTCGGGGTCCGTGAGGTGACGGTGGAGGGCGCCAAGCTGGTCACTCCGGTGCAGGTGCGCGACGCGGTGGGGGTGCCCGACGGGGTGCCCCTGGCCCGGGTCGACCTGGCCGCCGCCGCCCGCCGGGTCGGCGCGCTGCCGCCGGTGGAGCGGGCCACGGTGTCCCGGGACTGGCCCGGCACGCTGGTGGTGCGGGTGACCGAGCGGACCCCCGTGGCGGCGGTGCCGCAGGGGGAGGCGTTCGCCCTGATCGACCGGACCGGGGTGGCGTTCCGGACGGTGGACCGACGCCCCGCCGGGCTGCCGCAGGTGACGGTGGTCCGTCCGGCCGCCGACGACCCGGGCACCCGGGCCGCGCTGGAGGTGCTCGTCGCGCTGACCCCGCAGCTCCGTGCGGAGCTGGTGGACGTGAGTGTGGAGGGGTTGGCCCGGATCAGCCTGCGTCTGCGGGGGGACCGGACGGTGGTCTGGGGTGACGCGACCCGGGGTACGGACAAGGCTCGGGTGGCCACCGCACTGCTCGATGAGGACACGGATCGGATCGACGTGAGCGCGCCGGACGTGGTGACCTTCCGCTGACCGGGGAGCGTGCGGAGACGTGACCCGTCGCGCTCCGGTCGGCGACACGCCGGGCGGGTCCTTGGCTCATCGCGCGGCGGCGCTTACGTTGCCCCGAAGAGGATCAGTGGTTGACATAACTGTAAGCCTCTAGTAGAGGGTGAGGGTTCACCTCTGATCCTCGCTGGTGACAGCTGTCGTCGGCCACTGGGCTGGCCACGCCGTACCCGGTCGGCCGAAGCCAATCTCGAAGGAAAGGACCGGAGATGACACCTCCGCACAACTACCTGGCGGTCATCAAGGTCGTCGGCATCGGGGGTGGCGGCGTCAACGCCGTCAACCGGATGATCGAGGTTGGGCTCAAGGGCGTCGAGTTCATCGCGATCAACACCGATGCCCAGGCGCTGCTGATGAGTGACGCCGACGTCAAGCTCGACGTCGGCCGTGAGCTGACCCGCGGCCTGGGGGCCGGGGCCAACCCGGACGTCGGCAAGAACGCCGCCGAGGACCACCGCGACGAGATCGAAGAGGTGCTCAAGGGCGCCGACATGGTCTTCGTGACCTGCGGCGAGGGCGGCGGCACCGGCACCGGCGGCGCCCCCGTGGTGGCGAACATCGCGCGCAAGCTCGGCGCACTGACCATCGGCGTGGTGACCCGACCGTTCTCCTTCGAGGGCAAGCGCCGCCAGGTGCAGGCCGAGACGGGAATAGACGAACTCCGCAACCAGTGCGACACGCTGATCGTCATTCCGAACGACCGGCTGCTGGCCCTGGGTGACCGCAACATCAGCATGATGGACGCGTTCCGCACCGCCGACCAGGTGCTGCTCTCGGGCGTGCAGGGCATCACCGACCTGATCACCACCCCGGGTCTGATCAACCTGGACTTCGCCGACGTCAAGAGCGTGATGAGCGGTGCCGGCAGCGCGTTGATGGGCATCGGCAGCGCCCGCGGGGAAAATCGCGCGGTCGAGGCGGCCGAGGCGGCCATCTCCAGCCCGCTTCTGGAGCAGAGCATGGACGGCGCACGCGGCGTGCTGCTCTCCATCGCCGGCGGCTCCGACCTGGGCCTGTTCGAGATCAACGATGCTGCCCAGCTGGTCACCGACGCGGCCCACCCGGACGCCAACATCATCTTCGGCGCGGTCATCGACGACGCGCTCGGCGACGAGGTGCGGGTGACGGTCATCGCGGCGGGCTTCGACGGTGGCACGCCCGCGTACAAGGCGGCCGAGCCGACCCGCAAGACCAACACCAACCAGCCGGCGCAGCAGAGCACCCCGGTGCCGGCTCCGGCCACCATGCCGGCTCCGGCCCAGTCGCCCCGTCGGGTGCTCTTCGACGACGTGGACGTTCCCGACTTCCTCAAGAACGGGTCCTGAGCACCGCCGATGACCGACAGCTCAGCCGCGGTACGACCGGACCGGCGCGCCGAACTCGCGGCCGGCCTGGCTCAGGTCCGGTCCCGGATCGCCCACGCCTGCGAAGAGGCCGGTCGGGATGCCGCCGAGGTCACGATGATCGCGGTGACCAAGACCTACCCGGCCAGCGACGTGGTGGCGCTGGCCGGGCTCGGGGTGACCGACATGGGGGAGAACCGCGACCAGGAGGCGGCCGGTAAGGCCGCCGAGGTGGCGGCTGCCGGGGTGAGCCCTCGCTGGCACTTCATCGGCCAGCTGCAGCGCAACAAGGCCCGCTCGGTGGTCCGGTACGCCGACGTGGTGCACTCCGTCGACAGTGTTCGGCTGGCCCGGGCGTTGGCCACCGCGGCCGTCGACCGGGAGTCGCCCCTGGACGCCATGGTGCAGGTGAGCATCGACGGCGACGTGGCCCGAGGCGGTGCGCTGCCCGGCTCGGCCGACCCGGGGGCCGGGCTGGAGCCGGTGGCCGAAGCGGTGGCCGACGCGCCGGGGTTGCGACTGGCCGGTCTCATGGCGGTGGCGCCGCTGGGTTGGGAGCCGGATCGGGCCTTCGCACGACTCGCCGAGGTTGCCGAGGCGTTTCGGGCGGTCCATCCGGGAGCGACCGCGCTGTCCGCGGGGATGAGCGGAGATTTCGAAATCGCGATCCGATACGGCGCGACACATGTCCGCGTCGGTAGCGCGTTGCTCGGAATGCGTCCCACGCTGCGGTAGCCTGACCGCGAGACAAGCAAATTACATCAGTGTTGTTTCAGGGGCGGCGTCTCCTAGTCGGGGGTCGTGGCGTGCGACGCGAATCGCGCGCCGGGGGATTGCCGTTCCGGTCCGATGGGCATGGTTGTCCACTCGCGACGGGCGACACGGCACGGGGGCGCGTGCCGCACGGCGGACGGAAGGGCGCGGGATGGGTGCACTGCGCAAGGCGGGGGTCTGGCTCGGTCTGGTCGAAGAAGACGACGAGCGGGCCTACGACGACGGTGGCTACGAAAAGGGTGGTTACCGCGACTCGCGTTACCGGCAGAGCCGGTACGCCGAGGAGTTCGCCGACGAGGACGAGGACGATGCCGAGGAGCCGCCGGCTCCCCGGCCGCGCGCCAGTGAGCGGGGTCGGCTCTCCGAGCGGAACGGGCGGTTGAGCGAGTCCGAGCGTGGTGACGGCGAGCGTCCGGAACGGGCCGAGCGGTCCAGCGTGCGGTCGATCACCCGGTCGTCGGCTGGCGAGACCTCCGGCGCGCTGACCTACCACACCCGGGACAATCTGGCCCTCGCGCCGCAGGTCACGTCGCGTGAGCGGGCGATGCCCGAGGAGGAGCAGCGCTACCAGATCACCACGCTGCACCCGACCACCTACCGGGAGGCGCGCACCATCGGTGAGCACTTCCGCGACGGTGTTCCGGTGATCATCAATCTCACCGAGATGGATGAGGCCGATGCCCGCCGTCTGGTGGACTTCGCTGCCGGTCTGGCGTTCGGCCTGCGCGGTACGATCGAGCGCGTGACCAATCGGGTGTTCCTGCTCTCACCGGCTAACGTCCAGGTCACCGCAGAGGACAAGGCCAAGATCGCTGAGGGCGGCTTTTTCAGTTTGAGTTGACCCCGCCCGACCCGAGGGACGTCGCTGACCGTGTTGTCGATCTTACTGCAAGTGCTGTACCTGATCCTTTATGTCTTCCTGCTCGTTCTTCTGTCCCGGTTCGTGTTGAGCGCCGTCCTGCAGTACGGCCGTCGCTGGCAACCGGGGCGTGGAGCATCGGCAGGATTGGAATCCGTGTGGAGCGTCACTGATCCCCCTCTCAACGCGTTGAGGCGTGTGATCCCTCCGCTGCGAATTGGTAACGTGAGCATCGACCTGGCCTCCCTTGTGCTCCTGGTTATCCTGTTCGTGCTGATGGAGTTCGTGTTAGGGCCGTCGATCAGGGCATCTGCCTGATGACCGACGCGCTTTCGCGGCCGCAACTGACCCGAGGAGTTTCGATGCCGCTGACCCCGGCCGACGTCCACAACGTCGCCTTCAAAAAGCCGCCGATCGGCAAGCGGGGGTATGACGAGGAGGAGGTCGACGCCTTCCTGGACGAGGTTGAGCGCGAGCTCGCCCGTCTCATCGAGGAAAACAACGAGCTGCGCGCCCAGGTGGAGCGCGGCGGCCGTGGCGGTGCCCCCGCCGGCCCCGGCGGCGACGCCCGACTGGCGGCGGAGCTCAATGACGTCAAGGCCCAGCTGGACCGGGTGCAGCGCGACAAGTCGGCGGCCGAGCAGGCTGCCCGCGCGATGCAGGCCGAGCTGGAGCAGGTCCGTGCGACCGGCGGCCCGGCCGGCGGTGCCACCGGTGACGGTGAGCAGCAGGCCCTGCGCGTGCTGATGATGGCCCAGCGCACCGCCGACGACCACGTGTCCGACGCTCGCCGCGAGGCCGACCAGCTGCTGTCCGAGGCCCGTGGCAAGGCCGAGGAGGTGACCCGGGAGGCGCGCGCGAAGGCTGACGCCCTTGAGCGGGACGCCCGCCAGCGGCACCAGGAGGCCATGGGCGGCCTGGACGCCAAGCGCACGGCGCTGCAGAAGCACATCGAAGAGCTCAAGCAGTTCGAGCGCGAGTACCGCACCCGGCTCAAGGCATACCTGGAGAGCCAGTTGCGTGACCTCGACGGTCGCGGCCAGGGCCTTGAGGCGGAGATGACCCGCTCCGAGGCAGGCCGGGTCGCTGGCGGCAACGGTCTGGCCGCTGCGGGTCTCGCCGGTTCGTACGGCGGCGGCGGGCGCTCCGGCGCCCTCGAAGCCGGACGCTGAGCACCAGCCGGCGATCGTTGTCCGCCAATGGTGACGGTCGCCGGCCTCAACTGGACGGTACGACGCGGCGGGGGTGAGCCGTGATAGTCGCAAGTCTCCTGCTCATCCTCGTCGCGGTGGTCCTGCTGGTGCTCGGCCTGGCCGGCGGTTCCAGCTTCATGTTGATCATCTCCATCGCGGCCAGTCTGCTGGCCGCCGTGGCGTTGGTGGTGGGCGCCCGCCAGGCAGCCGCCAACCGCGCTACGGCGGACCCCGGCCGGACCGGCTGGCGGCACCCCGACGCACCCCGCACGGCCAGCCAGGCCACGCCGGGTGTCGCGTACGGGCCACCGCTGGTCGAGCCGGAGGTGCCGGTCCAGCACATGCCCACGACGGTCGGTACCGGCGGCACCGGGTGGCGGCAACCACCCGCGCCGTCGGTCGACCATGCGCCGCCCTTCGACGATGCGCCGCCCTTCGACCCGCGCGTCGACGATGCGCCGCCGTTCGACCAGGGGTCGCCAGTTGACCAGGGCTCGCCCTTCGTGACTCCGACCGACGACGGCTCCTCTCGCGCCAGGCCCGTCAGCCCGGCGTCGCCGTTCGCGGCGTCGACCGATGGCGCCTCCGGCTTCGGTGCGCAGGCAGCCGAGGAGCCGGCGGAGCAGCCGGTCACTCCCGCCGAGGCGGCCCGGGTGGCTCGACTGCCCGATGCCGTCGAGGTGGTGGACGGTCGCCCCCGCTACCACCTCGCCAACTGCCCGCACCTGCTTGGCCGGGTGGCCGAGACGCTGCCGGTCGCCGAGGCCGTCGAGCTCGGTTTCACTCCGTGCGCGCAGTGCGCGCCAGCCACCGTCCTGCTCGCCGACGCCCGGCCGATCTGAAGCGGGCACCGGTGCCCGCCCAGGACACGCTCACGGTGGCGGTACGGGTGAAGCCCGGCGCCTCCCGGGACCGGGTGGGTGGCCGCTTCGATGGCCCGCACGGGCCCGCCCTCGTGATCGCGGTGCACGACCCGGCCGTCGACGGTCGGGCGACCGAGGCGGCCCGCCGGGCGTTGGCCGGCGCCTTGGGCGTTCGACCCGCCGCGGTGTCACTGCGTGCCGGCGCGGCCAGTCGGGACAAGCTCTTCCTCGTCGATCGGCCCGGCCCGGAGCTGTCCGAGGTGCTGCGCCGACTGCGCGACGGATCCGCCGAGTGAGGAACGCCCGGGCCAGGCAACCGTGACGCCCGGGTTGGATATCGCGCTGCTGCTCGGTGCGGCCGTGCTGTTGGTCGCGGTCGGTGCGGTCCGGCTCTCCACGCGTCTCGGCGTGCCCAGCCTCCTGGTCTATCTGGCGCTGGGCGTGGCGATCGGCGAGGGTGGGCTGGGCATCCGCTTCGACGACGTCGAGCTGACCCGGGCCCTCGGCTTCTGCGCGCTGATCGTGATCATCGCCGAGGGCGGCCTCACCGCCCGGTGGACCACCCTGCGCCCGGTGCTCGGGTTGGCCTCCGCGCTCTCCACGCTCGGCGTGGTCGTCAGCATCGTGGTGGTCGGTGTCGCCGTGCACCTGCTGCTGGGGCTGGACTGGCGGTTGGCCCTGCTCTACGGCGCGGTGCTCTCGTCCACCGACGCGGCGGCCGTCTTCGCCACCCTGCGTCGGCTGCGGCTCCCGCCCCGGCTGGTGGCGACGCTGGAGGCCGAGTCGGGCATGAACGACGCCCCGGTGGTGCTCCTGGTGGTGCTGCTGTCCCATCAGGGTTGGTCGCACCCGTGGTGGTACGAGGTCGGGCTGGTCTGTTACGAGCTGGGTGTCGGTGCGGCGGTGGGCGTGGGGGCGGGCGTCGCCGGCACCTGGGCGCTGCGCCGGGCCGCGTTGCCCTCGGCGGGGCTCTATCCGATCGCCGCGGTGGGCATCACCGTGCTGGCGTACGCCGCCGGCGCGGTGCTGCACGCCTCGGGGTTCCTCGCCGTCTACGTGGCCGGGGTGCTGCTCGGCAATGCCCGGTTGTCACACCGGCAGGCGATTCTCGGCTTCGCGGACGGGCTGGCGTGGCTCGCCCAGATCGGGTTGTTCGTGCTGCTCGGGTTGCTGGTCTCGCCGGGCCGACTGGACGCGGCGGTGCTGCCTGCGGTGGTCGCGGGGCTGGCGCTGGTGCTGCTGGCCCGGCCGCTGTCGGTGGCCGTCTCGGCGCTGCCGTTCCGGGTCGGCCTCCGAGAACAGGCGTTCCTGTCCTGGGCCGGGCTGCGCGGGGCGGTGCCGATCGTGCTGGCCACCATTCCGCTCTCCGAGCGGGTGCCCGGCGCGGAGCGCCTCTTCGATGTGGTCTTCGTGCTGGTGGTGATCTTCACGCTGGTGCAGACCGGGACGCTGGGGCCGTTCGCCCGCTGGTTGCGGGTCACCGCCCCGGCCGAGGCCGCCGAGATTCATGTGGAGACCGCGCCGCTGGAGCGGATGCGGGCCGACCTGCTCCAGTTGGAGGTGCCGCCGGGCTCACGGTTGGCCGGCGTGCACGTCGACGAGCTGCGGCTCCCGCTGGGCGCCTCGGTCACCCTGGTGCTGCGCGACGGGGTGGGCTTCGTGCCCGCACCGGACACCCGCCTGAAGACCGGCGACAGCCTGTTGATCGTGGCGACCGTCGGGGTGCGGGACGCCGCGGAACGGCGGCTGCGGGCGGTCAGCCGGCGGGGTCGCCTGGCTCGATGGTTTGGTGAGTACGGGGATGAGGTGGTCGGTTGATCTGCTAGCGTTCCTTTTGCCCCAGTTAGGCAAGGCTAGGGGCTGATAAGCGGTACGACGGTGCGGCACGTTGTCGGACGCCTGTACGTTCCGTATTCTTGCCAACCTCCGGAGTGCGCGGCCATCGTCGCCGCGCGCCCCTTTTCGTACATGGGGGACGCCTTGGTCGGCGCCCCCTGACCAGGTGCCGCGGACCGCGCGGCTCCCCGGCCGAGGGAGCGACTCATGGCGAAGCCAGCCGACACCAGGACCGCCGGGCGCAAGCCGGTGGCGAAGGCCACCCGCAGCACGGCGGAGACCGAGAAGATCCGGGCGGCGCTGGCGGCGCGGCGGGACGAGCTTCGCGCCGAGTACGATCAGACGCTGAGTGAGATCACCGAGCTGCAGCGCGATCGGCTGACCGACTCGGCTGGGGACGACCAGGCCGACACGGGCACCAAGACGCTCGAGCGGGAGCAGGAGATCTCTCTCGCCAACAGCATTCTGGAACGGATCACGCAGGTTGAGCGCGCTCTGGAGCGCCTCGACGAGGGTGGTTACGGCTGGTGCGAGCGGTGCGGCAACCCGATCCCGGTCGAGCGCCTCGCCGCCTTCCCGTCGGCCACCCAGTGTGTGACGTGCAAGCAGCTGGAGGAGCGGCGCTGAGGTCCGTTCCCCGGCGGTGATGAGACGGTGAGCGATCACCGCCGAGATTGTCGATGGGGAGCGCATGACCGCAGTACCGTCCGCCGAACCCGGCCGCACCGACCCTGGCGGCGGCAAACGCCGGCCCCGGGCCGTCGCGATCCTCGCCGGAGTCGCCCTGGTGGCCCTGCTGGCCGACCTGGTCACCAAGCACCTCGCGCTGGCCGCGCTGACCGACCGGGAGCCTGTCCGGCTGCTCGGCGGGCTCGTCTACCTGAGCCTGACCCGCAACAGTGGTGCCGCCTGGAGCATCGGTGCGGACCACACCTGGATCTTCCCGCTGATCACCATCGGTGTGGTCGGCTGGATCGTCTGGATGGCACTGCGACTGCGCTCGCTGCCCTGGGCGATCTCCCTCGGCCTGGTGCTGGGCGGCGCGCTGGGCAACCTCGTCGACCGGATCTTCCGGGCACCCTCCCCCTTCCACGGGCACGTGGTCGACATGATCAGCCTCTTCGACCCGTACGGCCAGGTCTGGCCGGTGTTCAACCTGGCCGACAGTTCGCTGGTCTGCGGCGTGCTGCTGGCCGTGCTGCTGGAGCTGACCGGCCGCCAGCGTGACGGCCAGCGGGTCGGCCGCGACGGCAAGCCCACCGACACGAGCGCCGCCACCCACGGTGCCGACCAGAGGGAGCGGGCATGACCTCCGCGTTCGCCGCTGGCGGCGACCACCGCTCCCTGCCCGTCCCGGACGGCCTCGACGGGATGCGACTCGACCAGGCGGTGTCCCGTCTGTTCGGGCTCTCCCGCACCGCCGCCGCGGCCCTGATCGATGCCGGGGACGCGCTGGTCGACGGCACCGCCCGGCTCAACTCGCACAAGGTCAAGGCCGGCTCGTGGCTGGACGTCACGCTGCCGGCGCCGGTCGCACCGCCGACCGTGGTGCCGCAGGCGGTTCCCGGCCTGCGCGTGGTGTACGCCGACGACGACATCGTGGTGGTGGACAAGCCGGTGGGCGTGGCCGCGCACCCCAGCCCGGGCTGGACCGGCCCGACGGTGATCGGCGCCCTCGCCGCGATCGGGCACCGCATCTCCACCAGCGGCGCCGCCGAGCGGCAGGGTGTGGTGCACCGGCTCGACGTGGGCACCACCGGGATCATGGCGGTCGCCAAGAGCGAGCACGCGTACACGGCGTTGAAGCGGGCCTTCAAGTACCGCGAGGTGGACAAGGGCTACCACGCGGTGGTGCAGGGGCACCTGGACCCGCTGCGCGGCACCGTGGACGCGCCGATCGACCGGCACCCCACCCACGACTACCGCTGGGCAGTGGTCTCCGGCGGCAAGCCGAGCATCACCCACTACGACACGCTGGAGGCGTTCCCGGCAGCCAGCCTGGTCGACGTCCGACTGGAGACCGGCCGGACCCACCAGATCCGGGTGCACTTCTCCACCCTGCGGCACCCCTGCGTGGGCGACCTCACCTACGGCGCCGACCCCACCCTCTCGGCCCGCCTCGGCCTGGCCCGACAGTGGCTGCACGCTCGCGAACTGAGCTTCCTGCACCCCCGAACGGGGGACGAGGTCCGGTTCGTCAGCGACTACCCTGACGACCTGGACCGTGCGCTCCAGATCCTGCGTGACTGAGCGGCGACCGCCCGACACCGATCCGACGAGGGGATCCCGCCCGTGCGCGCCGGCAACCTGCTGCGGCAACTGGACCAGCGGCTGCTGCCGCCGCTGACCCGGGCCGTGGCCCGGCTGGGCGACCGGTCGGCGCGGTCCGGGGTGCTCACCTGGGCCGCCGTGCTCTCCGCTGCGGCGGTGCTGGGCACCGCGGTCTGGGCCGCCGACGACACTCCGGTCGGCGACCGGACGGTGGGTGAGGTGACCCGGGTAGGGGTGACCGACGGCGACTCCGTCCCCGGCTACCTGCGGTCCGCCGCGGCCGACCTGGCCGCGCTGCCCGCGACCGCCCCGGCCGCCGGGGACGGGACCTATGCGCTGGTCACACTGGACGCGTACCTGCCGCCGCAGCGTCTGGCGACGGTGCTCGGCGACGTGCCGGTCTCGACCGTCTTCGGGCGGGTTCCGCTGCCCGGGCGTCAGACCGAGATCGTCAAGATTCCCGCGTTGCGGGTGCCGGACGACGTGGTCGCCGGGATGACACAGGTGGCGGCCCGCAAGGACACCGAAGCCGCCGACTACCGGGCCAGAGCCGCCGCGGTCAGCGGTGTTGGTACGCCCGAGCGGGAGCTGCGTGAGCGGTACGCCAGCGGCGCTGAGGTGGCCGCCGCCGAGGCGGAGGCGTACCGCGCGGGTTGCGCCTGTGTCTACGCGGCGGTGGTACGGGCGACGCCGGTGGCGCTGCGCGGTGTGGCCGCCCGGCCGGACGTGCGGGCGGTCGACCCGGCCCCCGAGGTGTACCGACTGGACCGCACCGTCTTCACGCCGCCACTGCCCGAGCAGCGCGACGTGGTGCGCCCGCCGGCCGACACCGGGCCGAGCCCCGAGCCGACCCCGGGCGGGCGGTCGGAGCCGACGCCGGCCGCACCGATGCCCTCGGCGTTGATGGGCGAATCGTCGGAACCCGCACCGGTCGTGACGATCCCGTCACCCGAACCGTCGTCGGCGGAGCCCGCCGAGCCGGCACCGCCGAGCGTCACCACCTCCCCGGACACCACCGGCGCCGAGCCGCCGGCGCCCACGTCGTCGTGATCTGCGTCGGCTGGTGTGCGTTCTGAGGTGTGGTCCGAATAGGGTTTGGTTCGTAGCCTGTCAGACGGAGATCGATGGCGCTGGGAGGGCGGGCCGTGGAGGGCAGTGAGACCGGCTGGGGCCGGCCGGCCGAACCAGCGCCGCGGTGGCGCGCGTTGTTGGACCGCGCCCGGCTGGGCGGTCGCGGCGCTGAGCAGGCCGAGTCGGACCAGCGTGCCGACGAAGCGCCGCCGGATCCTCTGCCACGGCGTGCGGCCCCGAACGGCTACGCCGGGCGGGCGCCGGCCATCGGGCATCCGGCCGAGCTGTCGTACGGTGCGGAGCCCCCTTACCGGGCCGAGGCGACCTACCGCGTCGACCCCGCCTACCGGGCTGAGCCGGATTATCGGGCGGAGCCGGGCTATCGGGTTGAGCCGGAATATCGGGCGGAGCCGGCGTACCGGACCGAGCCGGGCTATCGCGCTGAGCCGGGCTATCGCGCCGAACCGGGCTACCCCGCTGAGCCGGGCTACCCCGCTGAGCCGAGCTACCGCGCCGAGCCGGACTATCGGGCTGAGCCCGATTACCGGGCGGAGCCGGGTTATCGGGTTGAGCCGGACTATCGGGCCTCGCCGGAATATCGGGCGGAGCCGACGTACCGGGCGGAGCCTGAGCCGCCACCACGCGGCCCCGAGCCGATCCAGTCGCGCTACGCCCTGTTGGACAACGGCTACCGGCCGGGCGACCCGCCGGTGGAGTCGCGGTACGCCCTGCTGCAGCGCGGCTACCAGCCGGAGACCGGCTATCCGGTGCCCGCGCCGCCGCCCCCGCCGGTCGCACCGCCGCCCGTCGCACCGCCACCCGCCCCTCCCGTCGCACCGCCACCCGCCCCTCCGGTTGGCTCGGCGATCGCCGAGCGCGCCTATCCCGCCCGTATCGAGTGGCGCTCGCAGGGCGTCGACCAGGAGCAGGAGCGGGCCAACGGGGTGCTCCAGCGGGACCTGGGCACGCCCCGGGTCTTCGCCTTCGCCAACCCCAAGGGCGGGGTGCACAAGACCACCGCCACCGTGCTCGCCGCGGCCACGGTCGGCAGCGTCCGCGGGCAGGGCGTGCTGGCCTGGGACGACAACGAGCTGCGCGGCACCCTCGGGCTGCGCGCCGGCAGCGCCCGGCACGCCCGGACGATCCGTCATCTGATCACCGACCTGGCCCAGATCGAGATCCTTGAGGGCGAGACCCTGCTGGATCGGCTGGACGACTACCTGCGGCACGCCTCCGACGGTTCGTACGACGTGCTGGCCGGCGAGGAGAGCCCGCGCTTCGCCCAGCGACTGGACCAGTTCACCGTCCGGCGTGTGCTGGAGTTGCTGCGGCGCACCCATGACGTGGTCTGCGTGGACACCGGCAACAACGTGGAGAGCCCCAACTGGCGCACGGTGATGCAGGCCGCCGACCAGTTGGTGGTGACCACCGTGCCCCGTGAGGACGCGGCGTTCAGCGCGGACTGGATGCTCGACCTGCTGCACGAGGAGGGCATGGGCGAGTTGGCGGACAACGCGATCACCCTCATCTCCTGTCCGACCCCGGGTCGCTCGGCTTTGCAGGAGGATCTGGAGCGGCACTTCGCCACCCGTACCCGTGGCGTGGCCGTGGTGCCGTACGACCCGGCGCTGGAGACCGGGTCGTCGATCGAGTACCACCAACTCCAGCCGGAGACCCGGCAGGCCTGGTTGCGGGCGGCGGCGATGATGGTGGAGCCGTTCGCACGGTGAGCGGGTCTCCCGCCACCGGGGCCCCGGCCCCGCACCAGGCCTGAGAGGATCATCGGGTGAGCCCGGACAACCCCGACCCTGAGCGGCCCGCCGACGAGCCCGAGCGGCCCGCTCCGCACGGCCGGTCGGGGGCGACCCCGCCGTCGGCCGAGCCTGACTCGCCGGCCGAGCTTCACCCGCCGGATGCCGCACCCTCGACGGCGTACCAGAGCTCGCTGGAGCTGAGCTTCGACGAGCCGCGTCGCCCGCTGCGTGTCGCGGCGACGGTGCTGGGCGCCGTGCTCGCGCTGGCGGTGCTGGGTGTGCCGTTCGGGCTGCTCTGGGCCGTGCTCGCGCCGGACACGCCGGTGCTCAAGACCGCCGAGGGGGCGATCTACACCGAGCCGCAACCGGAGCAGCCGATCGCCGCGGACGGGTGGTTCAGCCTGCTCGGGCTCGCCTTCGGGCTGCTGGTGGCGCTCGCCCTGTGGTTCGTGCTGCGTCGGCGGCGCGGCCCCGTCGGGCTGCTCGCCGCGGTGCTCGGCGCGTTGGTCGCCGCGCCGGTGGCCTGGCAGGTGGGGCGGCGGGTCGGCCTGGCCACCTTCGAGCGGCTGCTGGCCACCGCGCCGCCCGGGCAGGCCTTCACCAAACCCGCCGACCTACGGGCCGGTGGGGTCGACTGGCTGCTCGGCGTGCTGCCGGTGCCGCACGGCAGCCTGCTGCTGCCGGCGTTCGGCGCCGCGATCATGTACACCCTGCTGGCCGGCTGGTCGCGTTGGCCGGGGCTGCGCCCGGAGCCTGACCCTGCGGGGTTCAGTTGGGTGTCGGCGGGGACGCCAGCTCCGCCAGCGGCACCGGAACCGCCCGCACCTGACGCAGCAGGGCCGCCTCGCGGTTGAGCAGCCGCAGCTCGGCGCGGAGCCGGGCGGCGGTGTCGTCGATCGCCAGCAGCCGTTGCCGGTCGTCGACGGTGAGCGCCGCGGTCGCCGCCACCAGGTGGGAGAGCACGGTCGGGTCCTCCGGCAGTTGCTCGGAGATCTCCTCCGGGTCGGAGCGGATCAGGCCAAGGTACTGCCGGAACACCGCGATCACCCGGGCGGCCAGCAGGTCGGCGACCTCGTCCGTCCCGGCCGGCTCGGGCAGCCACTCGACGTCGGCGGTGAGGTAGGGCGTGGCGCTGTCGTCGACCTCGGCGATCCGGAAACGGCGTCGGCCGACAGTGACGATGTCGAAACCACCGTCGGCCAGCTCGGTCACCTGGCGCAGCTCGGCGGTGCAGCCCACCTCGTGCAGGGTGACCTCGCCCACGCTCGGTGTCGTGTGGGCGCCGGAACCGGCGGACGCGACCTCCCAGCCGGCCTGGATGGCCACCACGCCGAACTCGCGCGAGGCGCCCTCGGGCAGGTTGACAAGGTGTCGGACCAGCGCTCGGTAGCGCTCCTCGAAGATGTGCAGTGGCAGCACCAACCCGGGAAAGAGCACCGTTGCGAGCGGGAACACCGGCAGCCGTGCGGTCACATGGTCGAGCCTAACCAATCTCGCCGCCGTGGGCGTGGCCCGGCTCACCGTCCCGACGGCCGGGCGGCTCGGGTGGGCTCCGGACCAGCCGCCTAGACTCGCAAGGGTGCTGAATCGGATCGACCTGCGCAACGGTCTCGGTGACCCGCGCCGCCTGCTGCCCCGTGCCCAGCTCGACGTGTCGGTTGCCGTCGAGCGGATCCGACCTCTGGTGGAGGCGGTCCGGGAGCATGGGTACCCGGCGATCCGGGAGGCCAGCGAGCGATTCGACGGCATCTCCCCGGAGGTGCTGCGGGTGCCGGTCGAGGCGATCGCCGAGGCCGAGGGGGTGCTCGACCCGAGTGTGCGCGCCGCGTTGCTGGAGTCGATCACCAGGGCCCGTCGGGTGCACGACGACCAGCGGCGCACCGACCACACCACGCAGGTGGTGCCCGGCGGCACGGTCACCGAGCGGTGGCTGCCGGTCGACCGGGTCGGCCTCTACGTGCCCGGTGGCCTGGCCATGTACCCGTCGACCGTCGTGATGAACGTCGTGCCCGCCCAGGCGGCCGGGGTGCGCTCGCTGGTGGTGGTGAGCCCGCCGCAGAAGGACAACGGTGGCCTGCCTGACGCCCGGGTGCTCGCCGCGTGCGCGCTGCTCGGCGTCGACGAGGTGTACGCGGTGGGCGGGGCCCAGGCGGTGGCGATGCTGGCGTACGGCGCGGCGGTCGACCCGTCGGGTGACCTGCGGTGCGACCCCGTCGACCTGATCACCGGCCCCGGCAACATCTGGGTGACCGCCGCCAAGCGGCTGCTGCGCGGCGTGGTCGGCATCGACGCCGAGGCCGGGCCGACCGAGATCGCCATCCTGGCCGACGACACGGCCGATCCGGCGCACGTCGCCGCCGACCTGATCAGTCAGGCCGAGCACGACCCGCTTGCCGCGAGCGTGCTGGTCACGCCGTCGCTGGCACTGGTCGAGTCGGTCGAGCGGGAGCTGGCCCGGCAGGTGCCGGCGACCAAGCACACCGAGCGGGTGACCACGGCGCTGACCGGCGAGCAGAGCGGCGTGGTCCTGGTCGACGATCTTGAGGCGGGGCTGCGGGTGGTCGACGCGTACGCGGCCGAGCACCTGGAGATCCAGACGGTCGACGCCCGGGAGTGGGCGCTGCGGGTCCGCAACGCCGGGGCGATCTTCGTGGGCGCCTGGTCGCCGGTGTCGCTCGGCGACTACTGCGCCGGCTCCAACCACGTGCTGCCCACCGGCGGCTGCTCCCGGCACTCCTCCGGCCTGTCCGTGCAGTCCTTCCTGCGCGGCGTGCACCTGATCGAATACACGGAGGCCGCGCTGCGCGACGTGGCCCCACACGTGGTCACCCTGGCTACCGTGGAGGACCTGCCCGCGCACGGCCAGGCGGTTCAGGCCCGCTTCCCGGGAGGGACGGCATGACCAACCTGGACGATCTGCCGATCCGTGACGACCTGCGGGGGCTGTCGCCGTACGGGGCGCCGCAGCTGGACGTGCCGGTGCGGCTCAACACCAACGAGAACTCCTACCCGGTGCCCGAGCCCGTGGTCGAGGCGATCGGCAAGGCGCTCGCGGCCGAGCTGCGCGAGCTCAACCGATACCCGGACCGGGACGCGGTGGCGCTCCGCGCCGACCTGGCCGACTATCTCGGGCACGGGCTCACGGTCGATCAGGTGTGGGCGGCCAACGGCTCCAACGAGATTCAGCAGCAGCTGCTCCAGGCGTTCGGCGGGCCGGGGCGCACTGCGCTCGGCTTCGTTCCGGCGTACTCGATGCACCCGCTGCTGGCTCTCGGCACCGGCACCCGGTGGGTGCCCGCCGCGCGCGGCGTCGACTTCGGGTTGACCGCCGACGAGGCGGTCGCCCAGGTCCGCGAGCACCGGCCCGACGTGGTCTTCCTCTGCTCGCCGAACAACCCCACCGGCACCGCACTGGACCCGGCGGTGATCGCCGCGGTGCTCGACGCGGCGCCCGGCATGGTGATCGTCGACGAGGCGTACGCCGAGTTCGCCCGACCCGGGACGGTCAGCGCCCTCGCGGTGCTGCCCGGCCACCCGCGGCTGGTGGTCACGCGGACGATGAGCAAGGCGTTCGGCTTCGCCGGCGGGCGGCTGGGTTACCTGGCCGCCGACCCGGCGGTGGTGCAGGCCGTGCAGTTGGTCCGGCTGCCGTACCATCTCTCCGCGCTGACCCAGGCCGCCGCGCGCGCGGCGGTGTCCCACCGCGATGCCCTTCTCGGTACGGTGAGCGCGATCATGGTGCAGCGGGACCGGATCGTGGCGACGCTGCGAGAGCGCGGGTTGCGGGTCGCCGACAGCGACGCCAACTTCGTGCTCTTCGAGGTGGGCGGCGACCAGACCATTGTCTGGGACGCCCTGCTGGCACAGGGGGTGCTGGTCCGCGACGTCGGCCTGCCGGGCTGGCTGCGTGTGACCGCCGGCACCCCCACCGAGACCGACGCCTTCCTTTCTGCAATGGAGACTGTGCAGTGGGAGCGCGAGGAGTGAGCTTGCGAGCCCCGCAGTCGCGACCGAAAGGCAAGAAATGAGCCGGACCGCCCGGGTGGAGCGGATCACCAAGGAGACCAAGGTTCTCGTCGAGATCGACCTCGACGGCACCGGCACCGCCGAGATCAGCACCGGCGTCGGCTTCTACGACCACATGCTGCACCAGATCGCCCGGCACGGTGGCTACGACCTGACCGTGCGCACCGTGGGTGACCTGGAGATCGACGCGCACCACACCATCGAGGACACCGCGCTCGCCCTGGGCGCCGCGTTCGACCAGGCGCTCGGCGACAAGGCCGGCATCCGACGGTACGGCTCGGCGACGGTGCCAATGGACGAGGTGCTGGTCCGGGCCGCGGTGGACCTCTCCGGCCGGCCGTACGTGGTGCACGACGAGCCGGTGCTGGCCCCGTACATCGGGCCGGTGTACGCGACCAGCATGACCCGGCACATCTGGGAGTCCTTCGGTCAGGCGGCCCGGGTCACGCTGCACGTCGACGTGCTGCGGGCAGCCCGGCCGGGCGGTCACCCGGACGCGCACCACGTGGTGGAGGCGCAGTTCAAGGCGGTCTCCCGGGCGTTGCGCGAGGCCACCGCGATCGACCCGCGGGCGGCGGGCGCGATCCCGAGCACGAAGGGCGCTCTCTGATGAGCGCGAGGAGTGCAGCGCAGCGGAGCCCCGCAGTCGCGAATGAAAGGTGGCGCTGATGAGCGCGAGGAGTGCAGCGCAGCGGAGCCCCGCAGTCGCGAATGAAAGGTGGCGCTGATGGGAGCCGCGTTGCCGACGTTGTTGCTGATCCTGGCCGGGGTGCTGGTGGGCGGCACCTGGTCGCTGTACCGCCAGGGCGCGCCGAAGCCCGCCGTGGTCATCACCGCGCTGCTCGCGGTGCTCGCCACGGCCGCCGGGGTGCTCCGGCTGATCCCGGGGTCGGGCTCGTGACCGTCGACGTGGTGGTGCTCGACTACGGCTCGGGAAACCTGCGCTCGGCGGAGCGTGCGCTGGCTGCCGCCGGCGCGAACGTACGGGTGACCGACGACCTGGGCGTCGCGGCCGACGCCGATGGTCTGGTGGTGCCGGGCGTGGGCGCGTACGCCGCGTGCATGGCGGGGATCGAGGCGCTCGGCGCCGGCCCGGTGATCGCCGAGCGGGTTGCCGCCGGCCGGCCGGTGCTCGGCATCTGCGTGGGCATGCAGGTGCTCTTCGAGCACGGCGACGAGCACGGTGTGGTGACCAAGGGCCTCGGGCTGCTGCCCGGCGGGGTGACGCGGCTGGCCGCCACCCGGTTGCCGCACATGGGATGGAACACGGTCCGGGCCCCCCGGGAGTCGGTGCTGTTCGCTGGGCTGCCGGAGCAGGGCCGGTTCTACTTCGTCCACTCGTACGCGATGGGTGATCCGGCGGCGCTGGCCGCTGCCGGTGCCACGGTGACCACCGCCCACCACGACACGGATTTCGTCGCCGCCGTGGAGCGCGGTCCGCTCTCGGCGGCCCAGTTCCACCCGGAGAAGTCCGCCGACACCGGTGCCGCGCTGCTGCGCAACTGGCTTTCCACGCTGCCCAGCGGTGACTGAGCGTCGTCGCCCGGTGCCCGACCGACGGGCGTCGCGGTGAGCCGGGAGCGGGCTCGTCGGCGGGCGGTGCGTGAGGCGGAGCAGGCCCGGGAGCGAGCGGTTCGGCAGCGTCAGGTGGCTCGCCGGCAGCGCCGCCGCGCGGTGGTCCGCCGGTTGACGCCGCGGGTGCGGCGGGGCCGCTCCGGGCGGCTGGCCCGGCACACCCGGGGTGAGCGGGCCGCGATCGTGCTGCTCACCGGCGCGGCGCTGCTTCTGATCTGGACGTTCGTCGACAACCTGGCGTTGCGTATCGCGCTGATCGTGCTGTTGCTGCTCGTACTGCCGGCGATCGTCGTGATCGCCCTGGACCGTCGTACCTGATCGAGGAGAAGTAATTTTGAGTCTCACCCTGTTACCCGCTGTGGACGTCGCCGACGGCCGGGCCGTGCGGCTCGTGCAGGGCGCCGTCGGTAGCGAGAGCATCTACGGCGACCCGTTGGACGCCGCGCTGGCCTGGCAGCAGGACGGCGCCGAGTGGATCCACCTGGTCGACCTGGACGCGGCGTTCGGTCGGGGCACCAACGCGCACCTGCTCGCCGAGGTGGTGCGCCAGTTGGACGTGAAGGTGGAGCTCTCCGGCGGCATCCGGGACGACGAGTCGCTGCGCGCGGCGCTGGGCACCGGGGCGGCCCGGGTGAACATCGGCACCGCCGCCCTGGAGGACCCGGTCTGGTGTGACCGGGTGGTCGGGGAGTACGGCGACCGGGTCGCCATCGGGTTGGACGTGCGTGGTCGTACCCTCTCCGCGCGTGGTTGGACCCGCGACGGCGGTGACCTGTACGAGGTGCTGGAGCGCCTCGACAAGGCGGGCGCGAGCCGGTACGTGGTCACCGACATCACCAAGGACGGCACGATGCGGGGGCCGAACCTGGACCTGTTGCGCGAGGTGTGTGCTCGTACCGACCGGCCGGTCATCGCCTCCGGTGGGGTGTCCACACTCGACGATCTACGGGTGCTGGCCACCCTGGAGTCGGTCGGGGTGGAGGGTGTGATCGCCGGCAAGGCGCTCTACGCGGGTGCCTTCACTGTGGCCGAGGCGCTGCGGACGTTGGCCGAGGCGTGACGACCACCCGGCTCGGCTCAGGTGGTCCGTGGGAGCAGCGGTACGGCTACTCCCGGGTGGTTCGTGCCGGTGACCAGGCTTGGACGGCCGGCTGCACGGCCACCGTGGACGGCCGGGTGGTGCACGTCGGTGACGCCGCCGCGCAGACCGCCCAGGCGCTGCGGATCGGGTTGGCCGCGCTCGCCGAGGTGGGTGCGGAACCGGGCGACGTGGTCCGGACCAGGATGTACGTGACCGACCGGCTGCACGCCGATGAGGTGGGCCGGGCGCACAACGCGGTCTTCGGCGCGGTCCGGCCGGTTGCGACGCTGGTGGTGGTGGCCGGTCTGTTGGACCCGGAGCACCTGGTCGAGGTGGAGTTGGAGGCGTACCTCGGCGGTCGCTGAGGTCGGCTCGGCGGTGACCGTTGTCATGGCCGACCGTCGGCTCGATCGGTTGTGCACAATCTAATTGTGGGCTACGGTTCGACGGTGACCGATGATCTGGTGCTGCGCCGGCAGGTGTGCTTCGCCCTCTACGCGGCGTCGCGCGCCCTGACCGACGTCTACCGGCCGATCCTCGACGAGTTCGGGCTGACCTACCCGCAGTACCTGGTGCTGCTGGTGCTCTGGGAACGGCCCGACGACGCCCCCACGGTGTCCGAGCTGGGCGCCGAGCTGCGGCTGGACTCCGGCACGCTCTCCCCGCTGCTCAAGCGGCTGGAGGGGGCGGGCCTGGTGGTCCGGCGGCGGTCGGTCCTTGACGAGCGGCGGGTCGAGGTGGGCCTCACCGAGCAGGGCCGGTCGCTGCGGGAGCAGCTCTGCGACGTCCCGTTGCGGATCGCGCAGGCCACCGGGCTGGGCTTCGGTGAGCTCGTCGCGCTGCGCGACACCCTCACCCGGGTCACCGACACCATCCACCGACAGAAGGAGCAGTGACCATAATGCAGGTTCTCTACACCGCATCCGCGATCGCCACCGGCGAGGGCCGGGACGGCCGCGTCGAGACCTCCGACGGCACGTTCGCCCTCGACCTGGCCGCGCCGAAGGAGTTGGGTGGCGCCGGTGGTGCCGCGAACCCCGAGCAGCTCTTCGCCGCCGGCTACGCGGCCTGCTTCCACTCCGCGCTGCGGCTGGTGGCCCGCCGGGCCAAGGCCGACGTGACCGGCTCCGTCGTCGCCGCCGAGGTCGGCATCGGCCCGAACGGCAGCGGCGGGTTCGGGCTCACCGTGCAGCTCGTCGTCGACCTGCCCGCCGTGCCCCGCGAGATTGCCGAGCAGGTCATCGAGCAGGCCCACCAGGTCTGCCCGTACTCCAACGCCACCCGCGGCAACGTCGACGTCACGCTGACCGTCCGCGAGACCCTGCCCGCCTGACGTTGCGGACCCAGGCCCCCACCGCGGACGAGAGGACGACCATCCCATGACCAGCAACCGCCAGATCCACCTGGCCAGCCGCCCCCAGGGCTGGCCCACCGAGGACAATTTCCGGCTCGTCGAGACCGACGTCCCGACGCCCGGCCCGGGCCAGATCGTGGTCCGCAACCAGTACATGTCCGTCGACCCGTACATGCGCGGACGGATGAACGACGTCAAGTCGTACGTGGCGCCGTTCGCGCTCGACGCGCCGCTCGACGGTGGCGCGATCGGCGAGGTGGTGGCCAGCGAGGCGGCGGACATCGCCGTCGGCGACACCGTCCTGCACGGGCTGGGCTTTCGGGAGTACGCGCTGCTCGACGCCACCGCCGCCCGCAAGGTCGACCCGAGCCTCGCCCCGGTCAGCGCGTACCTCAGTGTGCTGGGCATGCCCGGGCTGACCGCGTACGCCGGGCTGCTGGAGGTGGCCGCGATGAAGCCCGGCGAGACGGTCTTCGTCTCCGCCGCGGCCGGCTCGGTCGGCAGCCTGGTCGGTCAGATCGCCAAGCTCAAGGGTGCCGGTCGGGTGATCGGCAGCGCCGGCTCGCCGGCCAAGGTCGAGCGGCTGCGGGCGTTGGGCTTCGACGCGGCTTTCGACTACCACGACGGGCCGGTCCGCGACTCGCTGCGGACGGCCGCCCCGGACGGCGTCGACGTCTACTTCGACAACGTCGGCGGTGATCACCTGGAGGCGGCGATCTCGGCCATGAACCTGCACGGACGGGCCGCCATCTGCGGCATGATCGCGCAGTACAACGACACCGAGGCACCGGCCGCGCCGCGCAACCTGGCGCTGGTCATCGGCAAGCGGCTCACCCTGCGCGGCTTCCTGGTCGGCGACCACGGCCACGTCCGTCCGGCGTTTATCCAGGACGTCGCCGGCTGGCTGCGCGAGGGCACGCTGTCCTACGACGAGACGATCGTGGACGGCATCGAGAACGCCCCGGCGGCGTTCCTCGGCCTGCTGCGCGGCGAGAACCTTGGCAAGATGCTCGTCCGGGTGTGACCCGGACCTCGTTTGCGGCGGTCGACCCGATCGGGTCGGCCGCCGTGCCATGTGCGGACGATAGGCTCGCGGCATGACGGTGGCGGTACGGGTGATCCCCTGTCTGGACGTGGACGCCGGACGGGTGGTCAAGGGGGTCAACTTCCTCGACCTTCGCGACGCCGGCGACCCCGTGGAACTGGCTGCCGCGTACGACCGGGCCGGCGCCGACGAGCTGACCTTCCTCGACGTCACCGCGTCCTCCAGCGACCGGGGCACCATGCTCGACGTGGTGCGCCGCACCGCCGAGTCGGTGTTCATCCCGCTGACCGTCGGTGGTGGCGTGCGGCAGGTCGCCGACGTCGACACGCTGCTGCGCGCCGGGGCGGACAAGGTGGGCGTGAACACCGCCGCCATCGCCCGGCCGGAGCTGATCTCCGAGATCGCCGACCGGTTCGGCCGCCAGGTGCTCGTGCTGTCCCTCGACGTACGCCGGGCGCCGGGCGGCGGCACACCCAGTGGCTTCGAGGTCACCACGCATGGCGGTCGGCGTGGCACCGGGATCGACGCGGTGCGGTGGGCGCACCGGAGCGCCGAGCTGGGCGCGGGGGAGATCCTGCTCAACTCGATGGACGCCGACGGCACCAAGGCGGGCTTCGACCTGGAGCTGATTGCCGCGGTGCGGGCAGTGGTGGACGTGCCGGTGGTGGCCAGCGGCGGCGCCGGCGAGGTGGCCCACTTCCCGCCCGCAATCGGCGCTGGTGCGGACGCGGTGCTCGCCGCCAGCGTCTTCCACTTCGGCGAGCTGACCGTGGCCGAGGTCAAGGATGCGCTGCGTCACAGCGGCCACCCGGTGCGCTGAGCCGGTCAGTGCCCGCTGGAGTGCCCCTCCGGTGACCGGCGGGGCGTAGGGATCGAGCGGACGGCGTACTCCTGGACGGCTGCCGCGTGGTCGGCCTCGTCCAGGCTCCAGTCGGCACTGCCCGGCGCGTGCCGGCGGGTCAGCACGCCCTGCACGGTGTCCACCATGGTCGCCACACCGGCACGCGGCCGGGTCCGCCAGAGCTGCTCACCCTCGGCGGTGATCCGGAACCAGCCGTCGGCGACGCTGACCAGGCCGGCGCCGACCAGCCGCTGGACCGCGGCCTCCACCTCGTGTCGCTGCGGGATCGCGTGGTTGAGATGGTCGGCGGTGGAGAGCACGTCGGTCAGACGGACGCCCTCCGGCCGTCGACTGGTCGCGGACCGATGGTGCCGCCCGGCCCCGCTCGCGATGACCAGCGAGACGAAGATCCACGCGTCCGTCCAGCGCCAACCGTTCTCCCCCATGCAGAGATGATGACGGCGCGCGTCGCGGAAGGGAACACCCACCCTCCATCCGGCACACCGCACCACCACGGCGTGCCGGCTCGCGGACGGTCGGTGAGGGCTCAGCCGGCGGGAGCGACCGGCGCGGCGGTGCCCGGTCCGGGTGCGTCGGCCTCCGATGTGGGCGCGTCCGGTGCGGCGGGTCCGGGCACCGCGAAGAGCGGCATGAAGAGCTGTGCCAGTGGGCCGATGGCCAGCGCGTACGCGACGGTGCCCAGGCCGACCGTGCCGCCGAGCAGCCAGCCCAGCGCCAGCACGGTGACCTCGATGACCGTGCGCACCAGCCGGATCGACCAGCCGGGCCGGCGGGCCACGAAGCCGGTCATCAGCCCGTCGCGCGGGCCCGGACCCAACTGGGCGCCGAGATACATACTGGTGGCGGCACCGTTGGCGACGATCCCGCTGACCAGTAGCACGATCCGCACCCAGAGCGGGCCGCCGGACGGCATCAGGGCCAGTGTGGCGTCCACCACCAGACCGATCACCACCACGTTGCTGACCGTGCCGAGACCCGGTCGCTGCCGCAGGGGGATCCAGAGCAGCAGCACCAGCGCGCCGACCGCGATGGTGACCGTGCCGAAGGAGAGCCCGGTCAGCTCGGACAACCCCTGGTGGAACACGTCCCACGGATCGAGGCCCAGGCCGGAGCGGATCATCAGGGCCATGCTCACCCCGTAGAGGACCAGCCCGACGTAGAGCTGGACCAACCGTCGCACCGGCCGGTGCCGAAGATTGCCAATCAGTGCCATGCATGCCACCCTAGGTGCCAATCCTCGCGGAGGAAGAGGCCAATATCCGAGGAGTGGCCATGGCGGGTGAGCTTCGAGGCGTCCAATTGGCCCGCCTGCTCGGGCAGTGGCACGCCCTGCCGGGCCGTCGGCGCAGCCCCGACTACGCCGCCCTGGCCGGCACGGTACGCGGCCTGCTCGCCGACGGCCGGCTGCCGCTGGGCGTCCGCCTTCCCGCCGAACGGGAGCTGGCCGAGGCGCTGCGGATCAGCCGGACCACGGTCACCGCCGCGTACCGGCAGCTGCGCGAGACCGGGCACCTGGCCAGCCGTCGGGGCGCCGGCAGCTGGACGATGCTGCCCGGCAACCACCGGGTGGCCAGCACCGGCCTGTGGACCCCGCTGGACGACCGCGAGATGATCGACCTCGGCGTCGCCGCGTTGGCTGCCCCGCCGCAACTGCTGGCGGCCGCCCGAGCCGCCACCGATGATCTGCCCCGCTACCTGGGCGGCGCCGGCTACCACCCGACCGGCATCATCGAGCTGCGCGAGGCGGTGGCCGACGCGTACACCGCCCGGGGTCTGCCCACCTCCGCCGACCAGATCATGGTCACCAGCGGCACCCAGCACGCACTGGACCTGGTGTTGCGGCTCGCCCTGGCTCCTGGCGGCAGTGTGCTGGTCGAGTCACCGACCTACCCCAACGCGCTCGCCGCGCTGGCCGGCCGGCGGGCCCGGATCACCACCCACGGCCTGGCCACCGACGCCGGCGGCTGGGAACCCGATCTGCTGCTGGGCAGCCTCCGGCAGACCCGGCCCAACCTGGCCTACCTGATTCCGGAGTTCCAGAACCCGACGGGTCACCTGATGCCCGCCTCGCTACGGGAGCGGGTGGTGGCCGCCGCCCACGCCGTCGGCACCGACCTGGTCATCGACGAGTCCTTCGTGGATCTCCCGCTGGACGGCACCGAGCTGCCACCCCCGGTCGCCGTTTACGACCGACACAGCCGTGTGGTCAGCATCGGCGGCATGAGCAAGCCCTACTGGGGTGGCCTGCGGATCGGTTGGGTGCGCGCCTCCGCCCCGCAGGTGCAGCGGCTGGCCGCCGTCCGGGTGGGGGTGGACATGGCCAGCCCCGTGCTGGACCAACTGGTCGCCGTGCACCTCCTCGCCGACGCCGACGCCATCGTCGCCGACCGTCGCGTCCAGTTGGCCGTCCAGCGCGACGCCCTGCTCGGCGCGCTGGCGCACCGCCTGCCGGACTGGCGGGTCACCGTGCCGCGCGGCGGTGTGACGCTCTGGGCCGAGTTGGACGGCCCGGTCTCCAGCGCGCTGGCCCGGGCCGCCGAGGAGGTCGGCGTACGACTGGCACCCGGCCCCCGGTTCGGCCTGGACGGCACCCTGGAGCGCTTCCTGCGGCTGCCGTTCACCCTGCCCGCCGCCGACCTGGTGGAGGCCGTGGGGCGGATCGCCGCGGTCCGCTACGACCTGGACCGCACCGGCCGGCAGCGCTGGCGGGAGCCGGCCGTCATCGCCTGAGCCGCCGCCGGTTGTGACCGACCGGGACCGACCTCCGGCCAGGTTGCCCCGAACCGGTCCGCGCTCGTCGCGGACCGCCCGAGAGAGGGTGAGCGGGCATCGCCGCGGTCCACCGGTCTGCCGGGAACGTGCCTTCGGCCCGATCGTGACTGCCACAATCTGCTGGTGGGCGAGGGTGCGAGGGTGCGTGGGGTCCAGCGGAGCGCGCCGGGCTCCCGGGCGACCCGCCTCGAACTCTTCTACGACCTGATCTTCGTCTTCGCCTTTCTGAACGTCACCACCGTCACCGCCGGCAATCCGACCGTTGGCGGCCTGGTCCGGTGCCTGGTGGTGCTGGCGCTGCTCTGGTGGTGCTGGACGGGGTTCGCCGTGCTGGGCAACCTGGTCCGTACCGACCAGGGCATCGTCCCGCTGGTCGGCTTCGCCACCATGGCCGCCGCCTTCGTGCTGGCGCTGAGCCTGCCGAAGGCGTTCGTCGACCGCTCCGGCGGGCTGCCCGGCCCGCTGGTCTTCGCGGCCGGCTACTTCCTGGTCCGGATGAGCGAGACGTCGATCTTCATCTGGGCCGGTCGCCGGAACCGGGACCTGCGCCGACGCTGGCGACTGTTCGCCCTGCCGCCGCTGCTGGCCACGTCGCTCATCGTCGTCGCCGCGCTGCTGCCGCAACGGCTCTTCGACGGCGCAGCCGAGGGGCTGGTCCGGCTGGCGTTCTGGCTCGCGGCCCTGGCCGTGGAGTACGGGGCTGGGTTCACGCTGCGCGGCACCGGCTGGACGGTGCTCTCCGCCGGGCACTGGGCGGAGCGGCACGGCCAGATCGTCCTGGTCGCCCTCGGCGAGGCCATCATCGCGCTCGGGCTCGCTCCCGGCGGCAGCGCGATTCTGCCGCTGACCTGGCCGGCGCTCGTCGCCGCGGTGCTCGGCGTCGCGGTGGCCGCAGCGCTGTGGTGGGCGTACTTCGACACCCTGGCGCTCGGCATGGAACAGACCCTGCACCGGACCCGCGACCCCGCCACCCGCGCCGCCCTGGCCCGCGACGTCTACACCTACCTGCACCTGCCGGTCATCGCCGGCGTCATCCTGTTCGCGCTCGGACTCAAGGGGCTGATCCACGAGGGAGCCGACGTCGGCAGGCCGAGCTGGGGGGTTCCGCTGCCGAACTTCGACCTGCTGGCGCTCTACGGCGGGGTCGCGCTCTATCTGCTCACGCTCATCGTGCTCGGCCGGAAAATGCTCGCCGTTCCCCGCTGGCCCACGATCGGCGGAATCCTGCTGCTGCTCGTGCTGGTGCCGGTGGCCGGTTCGCTGCCTGAGCTGTTCGCGTTGACCATGCTGGCCGTGGCCACGTGGCTGGCCGTGGGGGCGCAGACGATCGTCGACGCCCAGCGCCGGCGCGGGGTCCGGGAGGTGGCGCTGGCGGAGCAGCTCGCCGTGGAGGAGGACCAGACGAGGTGGCGCGGCCATCACCTGTGAGGGCCCCGTGCCGGCGGGGAGCCGGACACGGGACCCTCGGTGGAATCAGAGCTCGGCGAGGGTGCCGGCGTACATCTTGTCGATCTCGGTGGCGAAGTTGCTCTCCACACCACGCCGCTTGATCTTCAAGGACGGGGTGATCTCGCCGTCCTCGATGGTCAGGTCGCGTGGCAGGATGGCCACCTTCTTGATCGTCTCCCAGCGGTTGAGCTTCGCGTTGAGCTGGGCGACGTACTCCTCGACCATCGTCTGAGCCTCCGGCGAGGCGGCGATCTCGGTGTAGCTGCGTCCCTCCAGCGGACCGCCGGCGACCCAGCCCTGGATCGCGTCCGGGTCCAGCGTGACCAGCATCGTGCAGAAGTTGCGGGCCTGACCGACGACGACCGCCTGCGAGGTGTACGGGCAGATCGCCTTGAACATCCCCTCGATGTGCGACGGTGCGATGTACTTGCCGCCCGAGGTCTTGACCAGGTCCTTCTTGCGGTCCGTGATCCGCAGGTAGCCCTGCTCGTCGAGGGTGCCGATGTCGCCGGTACGGAAGAAGCCGTCCTCGGTGAACGCGGCGGCGGTCTCCTCCGGCAGGTTGTGGTAGCCGCGCATCACCGGCCGACCACGCACCAGGATCTCCCCGTCGGTGTCGATCCGGCACTCCAGATCACCCATCGCCCGGCCCACCGTGCCGATCCGCAGCCCGGCGGGCGGGTTGACGAAGTTCCCGGCGCTGGTCTCGGTCAGGCCGTAGCCCTCGGAGATCGGCAGGTTCGCCGCGGCGAAGAAGGTGGCGATCTCCGGGCTGAGCGGCGCGGCGCCGGACACCAGCACCCGCATCCGGCCGCCCAGGCGGGCCTGGAGCTTGCTGAACACCAGCTTCTCGGCCAGCCCGTAGCGCAGCTTCAGCCCGCCCGGCACCGGCTTGCCGGCCTGCTCCAGGGTCACCTTCTCCTTGCCGACGCCGACCGCCCAGGCGAAGATCTTCGCCTTCGCGCCGCCGCCGGCCTGCGCGGTGGTCACCGCCCGGTTGTAGACCTTCTCGAACACCCGGGGAGCGCCGCACATCAGCGTCGGCCGGATCACCGACAGCAGGTCGACCAGCTTGTCCACCCGCCCGTCGACGTAGGTGGGCAGCCCGACGTGGATGGCGCCGCAGAGCAGCGTCTTGCCGAACGAGTGGGCCAGCGGCAGCCACAGGTACTGCAGGTCGTCGTCACGCAGCAGCCCGACCTCCTCCTGCGCCACGGCCTCCCAGCACCAGCCGCCGTGCAGCAGCTCGACGCCCTTGGGTCGGCCGGTCGTGCCGGAGGTGTAGATCAGGGTGGCCAGGTGGTCCGGGCCGATGCCGGCCACGAGCATGTCGATCAGATCGGGCTCGGCGGCCAGCGCGGCGGTGCCCCGCTCCTCAAGCTCGGCGAGCGTCAGTTGCGGAATCGCGGCGGCCGGGTCGACGGCACCGTCGAGGAGCACCACGTGGGTCAGCGCGGGCAGGTTGGCGCCAGCGATCTTCGCCGCCTGGGCCGGGTTCTCCGCGAACAGCACCCTCGACGCGGAGTCGGCGACGATGTATGTCGCGTCCGCCGGCTCGGTGGTCGGGTAGACGGTGGTGGTCGCACCGCCGGCGCACATGATGCCGAGGTCGGCGATCACCCAGTCCAGTCGGGTGTTGGCGAGGATCGCGACCGGGTCCTCCTGGCCGACACCCAGGCCGTGCAGGCCGGCGGCGACCGCCTTGGCGCGCTGGCCGACCTGGTGCCAGGTCAGCCAGACGGGCCCCGAGTCGTCGGGGGCCGGGGACGCAAACGCGTTGTGGTCGGGGGTGGCCGCCACGCGCTTGAGGAACATGTCCGGGATGGAACGGTACGGTACATCGAGAGCCATCGCTGTAGCCGCCTTCGGGGGTGGTGGCGTGACGATCGTCACGTCATGATGGTTACCGAAGAGTATTGCCTGGCACCGTGCATCGGCTAGCCCTGGTGATCGTCTGGCCGTCCCATCCCACCAACCGGTACGGTCGAATCAGGCGTACCGGGCAGCCACGAGTGACCAGTCGTAGGTGGCCCGGACCCAGTTGCGTCGGGCGGTCAGGGCGTGGCGCATCCCGTCGTTCCCGCTGGCCAGCAGCGCTTCCTCCGCATCCAGGTACGCCGCCAACCCCTGGTTGAACCGGTTCGCCGCGGCCCGGAGCGCGGCCGCCTCGTCCGCGCCGCTGTCCTGGGCGATCACCGTCACCAGGTTGTGCGCGTCCGGGTCGGCCTGGCTCTCCTTGCCATAGGAGAAGAGGTCGTTGCACCAGCAGACCAGGTCCACCGCCAGCAGATCCAGGGCGAGCAGCGCCGGATCGGCGCGCTGGGCCGCCCCGGGTGGCTGTGCCGACGCCAGGTCGGTCAGGGTGAGGCAGGGGTGCACGCCGCCGATGTGCCGGCGCAGTTGGACGTACTCCGTCACCTCGGGCACCCGCCGACGCTCCCGGTTGCCCGCCTCCCAGAGCAGTGCCAGCAGGTACTCCCGCATCTGGCTGACGAACCGCAGCAGCAGTGCCGCACGGCCGTACAGCCGGGTCCGACGGCACAGGTCGTGCAGCGCGTCACCCAGCGGCCCCATGGCGGGCGGTACGACGTCCGGGTCGCCGCACCGGTCCAGCACGTCGAGCAGAGTGCTGATCGCCGGCCCCAGCCGGACCGGGTCGGCGCCGAGGCCGTCCTCGTCGCAGGCGTCGTCCATCACGAAGAGCCAGCTGATCAGGTCGGTGAGCAGCCGCAGCCCGTCCACCGAGCCGTCCGGGCAGGCGCGGCCCGCCAGGCCGGCGGCGTCGGCCCGTTGCAGCCGGTGCACACGGTGGCTCGAATCGACCAGCCCGAACGCGCGCGCCCACTCGACGCTCTCGCTCGCCACCTGCTCAGTGGCCCCATGGCGTCCAGTGGGAAACGGGGGCTGCCGCAGCGCCGAGATCGCGAAACTCCGCACAGTACGCCCCCACCTCGTGCCGCCCTGGGCGGGACGGCGCGGTGAAGCGTACGGGAGCAGGTATCAGCCAGCGTCACTGGGTGTGGAAGTTCCACAATGGAATTGTGACCGTTCACATGCCGATGGTCACATGCCCAGGCCGGCGGCGCGCAGTCGTCGCGAGGCATCCGTCGAACCGTCCAGTTGGACCCTCGCCACCCGTTGCCGGCCAGAGAGGAACAGCACCAGCTCGGCCGGGGCACCCACCACCCGCAGCGGTTCGCCACCGCGACCGACGGAGATCTCACCGTGACCGGGCGCCTGCACGTAGAGGTCCGCCGGAAAGCGGCGCAGTGCCAGGCGAGCCATCGGGACCACACGCTTCCAGAGCGTGCTCTGCAGACCGGTGGGAAGGTCACGCGGCTGCCATCCGGAGCCGGCGCGCCGCACGTCCTCGTGATGGATGAAGAACTCCATCGTGTTGGCCAGCTCGTCGGTCAGCGGGTTGCTGACCGGGCTCCACAGCGGCGGTCGTCGCACCTGCGCCACCAGCTCGGGGTAGGGCCGCGCGGCGAGTTGCCGACGGACCCGTTCGGCGTAGCCACGCAGCGGCGGCAGCAGGATCCCGCCCGCCGCGTCCGGGCGGCGCTCGCGTAGCACCAGGTGCGCGGCGAGGTCACGGGTCGCCCAGCCCTCGTTGATCGTCGGGGCGTCCGGCCCGAGGGCCAGCAGGAGATCGGCCAGCGCCTCGCGCTCGGCTCGGGCGTACCTCGGCATGGCCCGATCGTAGGCCCGCCGGCCCGCCGGCGCGCGACAGCGGTCGCCTGGTCGGCGTTTGCCGCTCGCCGCCCATCCGGTACGTGACGGTCGACATATCCGGTCCGGGTCGGCGGTGCCGGTCCGGACCGGTAAGGATGAGGGAGATAATTGCGGCTTACGGCGGGGGAGAGCGTGGCGAGCAGGACAAGTCGGGACGTGCTCAGTCGGGGGATGGGCGTCCTGCGGCAGGCGATCCGCGAGCAGCCACGGATCTTCGCGGTGGCGGTCGTCGGCAGCGTGCTGTTCGGCGGGATGATCATCGTCAGTGCGCGGGTCGTCGGGACGGTCATCGGCGACGTGGCGCTTCCGGCCATCGCTCGCGGCGAGGTGGGCGCCGGCACCCTGGCGCTGGCCGCAACCGCTCTGTTCGGGATCAGCGTGCTGCGGGTGGCGGGCATCGTCGGCCGCCGGCTCGGCGCCGGCTACATGCAGTACCGCCTCCAGGCCTCCTACCGCCGCCGGGTCACCCGTCGGTACCTGGAGCTGCCGCTGTCCTGGCACCACCGCAACTCGACCGGCACGCTGCTGTCCAACGCCAACTCGGACGTGGAGGCGGCCTGGTACCCCATCGCGCCGCTGCCCTTCGCCGTCGGCACGGTGGTGATGCTGGTCGGCGCGATCGTCTCGCTCTTCGCCACCGACTGGGCGCTCGCCCTGGTGGGCCTCGCGGTCTTCCCCGCGCTGTTCGCGCTCAACGTCGTCTACTCCCGCCGCATGGCGCCCCGGCAGGCCCGGGCGCAGCGCCTGCGCGCCGAGGTCAGCGGCATCGCCCACGAGAGCTTCGACGGCGCCCTGGTGGTCAAGACGATGGGCCGCGAGGCCCAGGAGACCGCCCGGTTCGCGGACCGTGCCGGCGAGTTGCGCGATTCGTTGATCGCGGTCGGTCGGCTGCGCGGCGTCTTCGACCCGCTGCTGGAGACGCTGCCCAGCCTCGGCACCCTCGCCGTTCTGGTGGTCGGGGCGTTCCGGCTGCGCCAGGGCGCGATCAGCGTGACCGAACTGGTCAGCGTGGCCTTCCTCTTCACCGTGCTGGCCTTTCCGGTGCGGGCCATCGGTTGGGTCCTGGCCGAGCTGCCGCGCAGCGTCGCCGGCTGGGACCGGGTCCGCCGGGTCCTCGACGCCACCGGCGAGATGGCGTACGGGCAGCGCGTGCTCGACCCTGCCAGCCCCGGCCCTGCCACCCTCACCTTCAGCGACGTGCACTTCTCCTACCCGCCCGCTGAGGCGCACCAGCCCGGCGTGCAGGTCCTCGGCGAGGTCGGCTTCACGGTGCCAGCCGGTCGGACGGTGGCCCTGGTCGGGCCGACCGGCGCCGGTAAGTCCACCATCGCCTCGCTGGCGGTGCGACTCGTCGACCCGGACTCCGGCGTGGTCGCCCTGAACGGGGTGGACGTGCGCGAGCTGACCGCCGCGTCGCTGGCCGGCACGGTGGCCCTGGTCGCCCAGGTGCCGTTCGTCTTCGACGACACGGTCCGCGCCAACATCGCCCTCGACCGGGCGGGCATCGACGACGAGGCCGTCTGGGCGGCCCTGCGGCTGGCCGAGGCGGACGGTTTCGTCGCCGCGCTGCCCGACGGTCTGGACACCATGGTCGGCGAGCGGGGCACCTCGCTCTCCGGCGGGCAGCGGCAGCGGCTCACCCTGGCGCGCGCGCTCGCCGGCCGGCCGCGCCTGCTGGTGCTCGACGACGCGACCAGCGCGGTGGACCCGCGGGTGGAGGCGGCCATCCTGGCCGGGCTGCGGTCGTCGACCGCTGAGCCGGGGGTGCCGGCAGCGTCGATCCTGGTGGTGGCGTACCGCCGGGCCACCATCGCGCTCGCCGACGAGGTCATCTACGTGGAGCAGGGACGAGTGGTGGCCCGGGGCACGCACAGCGAGTTGTTGGCGACCGTGCCCGGCTACGTCGACCTGGTCACCGCCTACGAGCAGGCGGAGGTCGAGCGCGCGCAGGAAAGCCCATACGGCGACGAGGTCGCGCCGCTGCCCTCGGGCCTGGAAATCGAGGTGGACCGGTGAGCGCGAGGAGTGCAGCGAAGCGGAGCCCCGCAGTCGCGAACGAAAGGCCAGCACGGTGAGCGCGAGGAGTGCAGCGAAGCGGAGCCCCGCAGTCGCGAACGAAAGGCTGGACCGGTGAGTGCGACGACGGGGAAGACTGACGAGCCCGTGGTGCGGGAGGAGACGACCTGGCAGACCCTGCGCCGGGGTCTGGCGCTCTCGCCGGAGCTGCGGACCGGCCTGGCCGGCACCTTGGTCCTGGCGTTGGTCTACATGGTCGGTCGGGTGGCCGTGCCGGTCGCCGTGCAGCAGGGCATCGACCGCGGCATCGTCGGTGGCCTGAATCTGGACGTGGTCTGGTCGGTGGTCGCGATCACCGCGGCGATCCTGACGATCACGACGATCTGCGGCTATCTGATGATGCGGCGACTGTTCACGGTCAGCGAGACGGCGCTGGCCAACGTACGGACGCGGGCGTTCCGGCACGTGCACGACCTGTCGATGTTGCACCAGCAGTCGGAGCGGCGCGGCTCGCTGGTCTCGCGGGTGACCAGCGACGTCGACCAGATCACCCAGTTCCTCCAGTGGGGCGGGGTGATCCTGCTGGTCAACCTCGGTCAGCTGGTGGTCACCACGGCCGTCATGCTCGCGTACTCCTGGCAGTTGACCCTGGTGGTGTTGGCCGCGTTCCTGCCGGCGGTGTTCGTCATCCGGCAGTTGCAGCGCCGCCTCGGCACGGCGTACGCGACGGTGCGCCAGCGCACCGGCGCGCTGCTCGGCGCGATCGGCGAGAGCGTGGTGGGCGCGCCGGTGATCCGGGCGTACGGCGTCGCGGGGCGCACCTCGCGGCGGCTGGACGAGGCGATCGACGGTCAGCGTCTGGCGCAGCAGCGGGCGATCCGGATCAGCATCGTGGGCAGCTCGGTCGGCGAGCTGGCCGCCGGGCTGGCACTGGCCGGTGTGGTGGTGCTCGGGGTGACGCTGGGCGTGGGCGGCACGCTGTCGATCGGCCAGCTGACCGCGTTCCTGTTCCTGGTGACGCTCTTCATCCAGCCGGTGCAGATCGCCACCGAGGTGCTCAACGAGGCGCAGAACGCGATCGCCGGCTGGCGTCGGGTGTTGGACGTGCTGGACGTCGCCCCGGACGTGGCCGACCCGGGGGAGCAGGGGCGGGATCTGCCGGGCGGGCCGTTGGACATCCGGTTCGCCGGTGTGCGGTTCGCCTATCCGGGTGGCCCGCCGGTGCTGCACGACATCGATCTGGAGATCCCGGCGAAGAGCCGGGTGGCGGTGGTCGGCGAGACCGGCAGCGGCAAGACCACCTTTGCCAAACTGCTCACCCGTCTGATGGACCCGTCGGCGGGGGCGGTGCTGCTGTCCGGGGTGCCGCTGGCGGAGGTCCGGTTCGACTCGCTGCGCTCCCGGGTGGTGATGGTGCCGCAGGACGGGTTCCTCTTCGACGCGACAGTGGGGGAGAATGTCCGGTTCGCCCGGCCGGAGTTGACCGACGAGCAGCTGAGCGCCGCCTTCACCGAGCTGGGCCTGTCGGACTGGCTGGACGGTCTGCCGGCGGGCCTGGACACGCCCGTCGGCGAGCGCGGCGAGGCGCTCAGCGTCGGGGAGCGGCAGCTGGTCGCGTTGGCCAGGGCGTACGTGGCCGACCCGGACCTGCTGGTGCTGGACGAGGCGACCAGTGCGGTGGACCCGGCGACCGAGGTGCGGTTGCAGCGCACCCTGGACGCGGTCACCCGGGGTCGGACCACCCTCGCGATCGCGCACCGGCTCTCCACGGCGCAGGCCGCCGACGAGGTGATCGTGGTGGACCGGGGTCGGGTGGTGCAGCGCGGCCCGCACGACGAGCTGGTCCGCGATGCCGACTCGACATACGGCCTGCTCTACGCCTCCTGGCTGGAGCAGACCCGGTAATGAGGGAGCGGTTGTGGTGGACGCCGGTGGCCGGGTGCTCTAGGCTCCGGGTTAGGTAAGCCTAACCTTTGAAGGAGGTCGCGCCCATGCGGCCAACCCCCGCCGAGATCGTTCGTACCCTCGTCGCCGGCCGGCTGCCCGGTCTCGTCCACCTGGCCCACCGGCCGGGCCCGCACCACGCCCGGCACGTGACCGACCCGGACGGGCGGGTGTTGCTGCTGGTCCCGGTGGCCAGCCACCTGGCCACCGCGCTGCAACCGGTTGCCGGGGGCACCGACGTCGCGGTGGTGCTCGACGTGCTCGACCTGCCGCCCGCCGCCGGCGCGCCCGCTCTGGGCCGGGCATGGGTCTCCGGCTGGGCGGCCGAGCTGCACGGCGACGAGGCCCGCCACGCGGCGGTCGACTTCGCCGTGGTGGAGCCGACCGGCGACCTGCTCGACCTGGGCACCCGGTTCCGGCTGTACCGCTTCGAGGTGGTCGAGGTCCGCTGGGAGCGGGCCGGCGTCGTGCACCGGATCGACCCGGGGGAGTACGCCGAGGCCGAACCGGACCCGGTGCACCCGGTCGAGGCGCGCCTGCTCGCCGACCTCGCCGAGCGCGACAGCACCCAGGTGACCGAGTACCTGCGCCGGCAGCTCGGGTTGACCGAGCAGACCCCGGACGGCCCGCCCCGGGTGGTGCGCATTGATCGCTACGGGCTGGTGGTCGCCCTCGGTCGACCGGGCGCCCGGCGTCGGATCCGGCTGGCCTTTCCCTGCCCCGTGGCGGACCCGACCGATCTGGCCCGGCTGCTGCCGCCGCTGCGCCGCCCAGCCGAGGCCCGCCCGCCAGGCTGATCGCCTCTAGGACGGCAGTGGTCCGGTGAGGTACCGCTGGATGGTGGGGCCGATCGCGGCGACCAGGGTCTCCGGGTCGGCAGAGGCGACCGGCTCCATCCGCACGATGTGCCGGATCATGGCCAGGCCGATCAGCTGGGTGGCCACCAGGGAGCCGCGTAGCGGCAGCTGGGCAGGGTCGACCTCGAGGTGATCGAGCACCCGGCGCAGCATCTGGGTGGTGACGAAGTCGCGCAGCAGCCGCGCGGTCCACTCGTTGCTCACCGCGGAGCGCAGCAGCGCCTGCGCGGCGCTGCCGGCCGGGGAGTCCCAGACGGCGAGGAAGGTGCGCACCAGGCGCTCACCGAGGCCGTCCCGGTCGCCGGCGAGCACCTTCGGCAGCATCTCGCCCGGATCGACCGGGAAGTTCATCGCGGCCAGGAAGAGCTGGTCCTTGCTGCCGAAGTAGTGGTGCACCAGCGCCGGATCGACCCCGGCGATGGCGGCGATGGCGCGGATCGAGGAGGCGTCGAAGCCACGCTCGGCGAACGCCGTCCGCGCCGCGTCGAGGATCGCCTCCCGGGTGTCCGGGTTGCCTGGTCGCCGGCCGGTCCGCCGCGTCATCGCCACCTCGTTCGTCCACCTGGGGGCGCCGTGGGCCGGCCGCGAGGTCGCGATGGCCTCTTTCGCGGGCAGGTCAGCGACGTAGACCAGCAG
>NZ_JBEXEV010000013.1:0-150199 GCF_040606435.1 Micromonospora sp. NPDC005413 | reverse complement strand
GTCGCAGAACCAGATACCGGAGACCTCTTCAGTTGTCGATCACCGCCACGCCGTGACCTCGACCCCGCCAGCCTGACTTACGAAACACGCCTTAGGGCAGATCGCTGCCAGTTGATCTCAAGGCACAACGATTCGCCCTAGATCGACGCGTCAAAGGGGCGGGGAGGGGCGGGGAGGGCGTTCCGCGGGGGGCGGGTCGGGCGGCCTGTCACGGTTGGGGTTCTGCCGGACATGGAGTGAACGTGAGCTCCGGCATTGAGTACTACGAGGACCGCTTCCGGCGCGTCTACCTTGAGGGCTTCGAGCCGTTGTTGGCCTACGCGCTGCGGCGTGTCGAGCATCCCGAGGACGCGGCCGACGTCGTCGCGGAGACCTTCCTGGTCGCATGGCGTCGCCGGCATGACATTCCGGCTCACTCCGAAGCTCGCCTCTGGCTGTACGGGGTGGCCCGGCGGGTGTTGGCCAACCATCACCGGGGTGGCATTCGCCGGCAGCGACTGGGTGAGCGGCTACGTGAGCAGATCGTCGCCACGGCCGCCGTCGATCCGGGCAGTGAGGTGCCTGAACGGCTCGCTGTTCGGGCGGTGCTGGCGGGTCTGGGTGAGCTGGACCGGGAGGTGCTGATGCTCACCGTCTGGGAGGGCTTGCAGCCGCGCGAGGTGGCCGCGGTCCTTCAGGTCAGTCCCGCCGCGGTCCGGACTCGACTGTCGCGCGCGAGAGCGAGGCTGCGTGAACTGGTCGGTGACGACCTCGGCCCGCCTGGACATGTACTCGATGTGCTGACCGCAGCCACTCGGAAGGAGGAGAGATGACCGAGGAACAACTTGACCGGCTGGTTCGAGAAGCTGATCCGGCTCGGCTCGACGTCATGGGGCACCTCGGTGGGGTTAAGCAGACCCTCCTGGAGGAGATCATGTCCGAGTCGACGCTCCATCGTTTCGTGGAACAACCGCAACGCCGATCGACGGTGGGACGCCACGTTCGTCGCTTCGCCGGCGCGGCGACGGTGGCCGCGGTAGTCGCCGGTGTGCTTTCCGTGTCCATCCTGGTGCGGGAGCCTGAGGAGTTGGGTGAGGCGGCTCCCGCGGTTACCGCCAGCGTTCCGGTCGTCTACTCGCCGGTGGCGATGCGGGCCGCCGAGAAGAATCCACGGTTACTGATCAACCAGCCTGGCTGGAAGGCGACCACCGTGTACGGGTTCGCGCAGGAGTCTGGCACCATCGCGTTTCGGAGAGGTGAGCGCGAGCTGGAGATGAACTGGTATCCGGCTGACTCCTACGCGGTCCGTTACGCCGACCGGCTTGACATCAGTCGGGCGGAGACGGTGGAGGTCGACGGTTGGCCGGGTGATCTGTTCCGGTATTCGGCCAGAGACTTCGCGGTGATACTCCGTCCCCGCGATGGCGTTTACGTTGAGATGCGTACCGGGGACAACTGGTCGCGGAAGGAGTTCGACCGGGTCCTCGCGGCCGTCGTCCGCGTCGACGCGCGTACGTGGTTGGGTGCGCTTCCGCCGGAGATTGTCATTCCTGAGCGGGTTCAGGCGCGGGCCGCCGAGGTGCTCGCCGACGTGCCGCTTCCGCCGGGTTTCGACGTCGCGGCACTGGGCGACGTGGGCATCAACGATTCCTACCAGTTCGGTGCCGCCGTGACGTCGCGGGTCGGCTGCACGTGGATCGCGGAGTGGCAGCGGGCGAAGGCGAGCGGGGACGACGCCGCGGTGCGGCGGGCCGCTGACGCGCTGCGGAGCAGCCACGGGTGGCGGGTGCTGCACCAGATGAACGAGCGCGGTGACTGGCCGGAGGTGTTCTGGGAGTACGCCGACGAGGTCGCGGCCGGGACGCTGCCGGCCGGATACGTCCAGGGCCTGGGCTGTCGGTGACGGGGGACGGCGACACCCCCGGAAGGTGGGCTTCCGGGGGTGTCGCCGTCGGTGGGTCAGTCGTCGCGGTGGTCGTTCCACCACTGCTGCCCGCCCTCGGGCAGGGTGTCGATCGGGTCGTAGTAGGCGTAGCGCTTGTTGAGCGCCTCCAGGTCGGCGGACTCGATGGAGGTGCGGTAGTTCTTGGTCCAGTAGGAGATGCCGCGCTCACGGTCGTAGTCGGTGAGCATGTGCACCCAGCGCTTGCCGACGAACGGGACGTCGCAGACGATCCGGGGGGTGGCGTAGCCGGGGAGGTAGCCCATGATGTCGTGCTGGAGTTGCTGGGCGTGCCAGACCGGCACCCGCCAGTGCTCGGCGTTGGGGATCATGTCGCACATGTAGAAGTAGTACGGCAGGATCCCGGCTTCGCCCTGCAGCGCGAAGCAGAGGTCGAGCAGCTCGGGGGTGGTGGCGTTGACGCCGCGCATGAGCACGCCCTGGTTGCGGACGTCGCGGACGCCGACGTCGAGGGCGGTCTGGGCGGCCTTGGCGACCAGCGGGGTGAGTGACTGGGCGTGGTTGACGTGGGTGTGGATGGCGAGGTTGACGCCGCGTCGGGCGGCGGTGCGGGCGACGCGTTCGAGGCCTTCGACGACATCGGGCTGCAGCCAGTGCTGGGGGAGGCCCATGAGGGCCTTGGTGGCGAGCCGGATGTCGCGGACGGTGTCCAGTTCCAGCAGGCGCATCAGGTACGACTCGAGGTTGCGCCAGGGGACGTTGGCCACGTCGCCGCCGGAGACGACGACGTCGCGTACGCCGGGGTGGGCTTTGAGGTAGCTGATGTGGGCGTCGTAGCGGTCGACGGGCTTGAGGGTGAGTTTGAGCTTGTCGACGGCGGGGGTGGAGTTGCCGACGAGGTCCATGCGGGTGCAGTGCCCGCAGTACTGGGGGCAGGTGGAGAGCAGCTCCGCGAGGACCTTGGTGGGGTAGCGGTGGGTGAGCCCTTCGGCGACCCACATGTCGTGCTCGTGCAGGCTGTCGCGGCTGGCGTAGGGGTGTGACGGCCAGTCGGTGCGTCGGTCGGAGGCGACCGGGATCATGTAGCGGCGGATGGGGTCGGCGAGCAGCGCCTCGGTGGTGAGGGGCGCGAACGGCACCATCGTGTTGATCATTTGGGGTGGCACGAGCATCGACATGGTGGCGAGGGCCTGCTGGTCGGCCTCAAGGTCGGTGTAGAAGCTGTCGTCGATGAGGTCGCCGAAGACGGTGCGGAGCTGCTTGATGTTCTTGACGCAGTTGACGCGCTGCCACTGGGCGGATTCCCACTGGTCGCGGGTGACGTGGCGCCATCCGGGGAAGCGGGTCCAGTCGGGTTCGACCAGGGGGCGGCGGTGGTATTCGTAGGGCTGCCCGGCGGTCGGTACGGCGACCGGGGCGTGACGGGGTTGAGGGATGGTCTCAACCGGTTGGGTCTGGGTCACGGCCCCTCCTCGGTGTTGTGGCTGATCATTGGGCTCGAAGGCTACTGGAAAATATTCGGTACAGAAACTAGTCTGCCGTAAGTTTTCCCGTTACGCGAGCCTTGACCGGGGCTTCGGGCGGCTGGACAGGGGAGGTCGGCGTGACGTCACCGGTGGGACTGCACCGCGTCGTGCAACCGGCGGGGGTGCTGCCGCAGGCGGCTTGGCGCCTGGACGCATCGGCGGCGATCGGGCCGAACGAGGTGCGGATCCGGGTGCAGCGGCTGAACCTGGACGCGGCGAGCTTCCGGCAGTTGTCGGAGAAGCACGGCGGGGACGGCGACGCGGTCCGCGCCGAGGTGCTGGAGATCATTTCGACCCGGGGGAAGATGCAGAACCCGGTGACCGGCTCTGGCGGGATGTTGATCGGCACGGTCGAGGAGGCCGGTCGGCGTTCCCCGCTCGGGCTCAAGCCGGGGCAGCGGGTCGCGACCCTGGTGTCGTTGACGCTGACCCCGCTGGTGGTGACCGACGGGCTGGCCCGCTGGGACGGGCGTAGCGAGCAGGTGCCCTGTGACGGGTGGGCGATCCTGTTCGCCCGTTCCATCGCGGCGGTGCTGCCGGACGACGAGGACCCGCAGTTGTCCCTGGCGGTGCTGGACGTGTGCGGGGCTCCCGCGCTGACCGCGCGGGTGGTGTCGCGCTACGTCGAGGATCGTCGCCGGACCGGTGATCCGACGCCGGTGCGGGTCGCGGTGATCGGTGGGGCGGGCAAGAGCGGGTCGTTGTCCCTCGCCTCGGCGCGGCGGGCGGGCGCCGCGCGTACCGTCGGGGTGGTGCCGGTGGCGGCGGAGCGTGACGCGCTGGTGGCCGCGGGTCTGGCGTCGGTGGTGGCGTTGGCCGACGCCCGGGACCCGGTGGGGCTGTCCACGGCGGTGACCACCGCCCTGGGTGCCCCGGCGGACGTCACGGTGGTCTGCGTGGACGTGCCGGGGTGTGAGCACGGTGCGGTGCTGGCCACCGCGGACGGCGGCACAGTGATCTTCTTCTCGATGGCGACGAGCTTCTCCGCCGCCGCGTTGGGCGCGGAGGGGTTGGCTGCGGACGTGACGATGCTGGTGGGCAACGGTTATGTGCCGGGGCACGCGGAGCTGGCGTTGGGGCTGTTGCGCGCCGAGCCGGGGGTCCGTCAGCTGTTCACGGCGCGGATCGCGGCAGACTGAGGTCATGACGAACCCCTCGACGTTGTACCGCGGCGGCGTGCTGCACTGCCCCGCCGACCCGAGCGCGACCGCGCTGGTGGTGTCCGGTGGGCGGATCGCCTGGTTGGGGACCGACGGTGACGCGCCGCCGGCCGACCGGGTGGTGGACCTGGGTGGGGCGTTGGTGACGCCGGCCTTCGTCGACGCGCACGTGCACGCCACCGACACCGGGTTGGCGTTGTCCGGGCTGGAGTTGTCCGGGGTGCGCTCGGCGGGGCAGTTGCTCGACGCGGTGGGCAGGTTCGCGGCAGGTCTGCCGGCGGACGCGGTGGTGCTGGGGCACGGCTGGGACGAGTCGGGCTGGTCAGACCCGACGTTGCCCGACGCGGCGGCGCTGGACCGGGCGGCCGGTGGGCGGCGGGTGTACCTGTCGCAGGCCTCGATCCATTCGGCGTTGGTGTCGTCGGCGCTGCTGGCGGCGTGCCCGCAGGTGGTGGACTCGGCGGGTTACGACGCGTCGGGGTGGTTGCGTCGGGACGCGCATCACGTGGTGCGGGCCGCGGCGCAGGGGTCGGTGAGTCGGGCGCAGCGGGTCGCCGCGCAGCGGGTGGCACTGTCGCACGCGGCGTCGCTGGGTATCGCGGCGGTCCATGAGTGCGGTGGTCCGGAGATCTCCGACGAGGAGGACTTCACGGGCCTGCTGGGCATCTCCGGTGCGGGGTTGCCGGAGGTGTACGGGTACTGGGGTGAGCTGGGCGGCGCGGCGCGGGCCCGGGAGTTGGGTGCGGTGGGCGCCGGCGGTGACCTGTTCGCCGATGGGGCGTTGGGTTCGCGGACGGCGCACGTGTCGCAGGCGTACGGCGATGGTGACGGCTGTGGGCACGGGTACCTCACGGTCGAGCAGGTGCGGGATCACCTGCTGGACTGCGCGGCGCACGGCATGCAGGGCGGGTTCCACGCGATCGGTGACGCCGCGATCGGCACGGTGCTGGAGGGTTTCGCGGGGGCGGCGCGGACGCTGGGTGTGGAGAAGTTGCGCGCGGCCCGGCACCGCATCGAGCACGCGGAGATCATGAACAAGCGGCTGATCGCCGGGTTCGTGGAGTACGGGGTCGTGGCGAGCATGCAGCCGGCGTTCGACCGGTTGTGGGGCGGCGCGGGCCGGATGTACGAGTCGCGGCTGGGTCTGGACCGGTCGTTGGAGTCGAACCCGATGGGTGCGATGCACGGAGTGGGTGTGACGTTGGCGTTCGGGTCGGATTCGCCGGTGACGCCGCTGGACCCGTGGGGGTCGGTGCGGGCGGCGGCGGCGCACCACAATCCGGCGCAGCGGATGAGTGTGCGGGCGGCGTTCGCCGCGCACACCCGTGGTGGTTGGCGGGCGGTGCACCTGGACGTCGAGGGGGTCCTCGCGTTGGGTGCGCCGGCGACGTTCGCGGTGTGGTCGACGCCGGCGGGCGTGGAGCGGGGTCTGCCGGTGCTGCTGGCCGAGGACCCGGAGGTGCGGGGTCCGGACGACCCGACGCCGCTGCCGGTGTGCCGGAGCCTGGTGCTGCGCGGTGAGGTCATCTATGAGGAAGGGTCGTCGTGAGCGAGCGAAGCGAGCGAGCCATCAGGCACATGAGCGAGTGGATGGTCGATGAGCAAGCTTGATCTTGATCCGGTGCTGGTGGCGCGAGCGCGGGAGTTGGCGCGCCGGGCTGGGCAGCCGGTGGTGGACCTGGCGCGCAGCCACACCACGGTGTCGGTGGAGCGGGCCGTGCTGCGGCTGGCCGGGGTGACCGGCGCCGACCCGGACGGTATTCCGTGGGTCAACCGGCTCGTCGACGCGGTCGTCGCGGACGTGGGGTTGGGGCACGGGGTGGCGGTGCCGGTGTACGACGCCCTCGCGCGTGAGGGAATCACCGACGTGACGCTGCTGGCGCAGAAGGCCGCGGCCGGGTCGGTGCGCTTCGCCCTGCCCACCGGTCGGGCCGCCACGACCGCCCGGTCGGCGGCACGGAAGGCGGTCGGCGCGGGCATCCGGCGTATCGACCGGCGGCGCGCGGAACGGGACCGCCTCGTGAAGCGTCACGGGGACCCGGCGCAGCGGCCGTGGATCTACCTGATCGTCGCGACCGGGGACATCTACGAGGACATCCCGCAGGCGCAGGCGGCGGCGCGGGCGGGCGCGGACGTGATCGCGGTGATCCGCTCCACCGGGCAGTCGCTGCTGGACTACGTGCCCGAGGGCGCGACCCGGGAGGGGTTCGCCGGCACGTACGCCACGCAGGAGAACTTCCGACTGATGCGCGCGGCGTTGGACGAGTCGTCGAAGGAGTTGGGCCGCTACGTGCGGTTGACCAACTACGCCTCCGGGCTGTGCATGCCGGAGATGGCGGCCCTCGCCGGGTTGGAACGCCTCGACATGATGTTGAACGATTCGATGTACGGGATCCTGTTCCGCGACATCAACCCGATCCGTACGTTCGTCGACCAGCGGTTCTCCCGGCAGGTGCACGCCCGTGCCGGGATCATCATCAACACCGGTGAGGACAACTACCTCACCACCGCCGACGCGGTCGACGAGGCGCACACGGTGACGGTGTCGCAGCTGCTCAACGAGTTCTTCGCGCACGAGGCGGGCCTGGCGGACTGGCAGTTGGGGTTGGGGCACGCGTTCGAGATCAACCCGGAGGTGCCGGAGTCGTTCCGGTTGGAGTTGGCGCACGCGTTGCTGGCCCGGGAGCTGTTCCCCGACGCGCCGCTGAAGTGGATGCCACCGACCAAGCACATGACCGGCGACGTGTTCCGGGGCAACCTGCTCGACGGGTTCTTCAACCTGGCGGGCGCGCTGACCGGTCAGGGCATCCTGCTGGTGGGGATGATGACCGAGGCGGTGGTGACGCCGTGGTTGTCCGACCGGGACATCGCCCTGCAGAACGTGCGGTACGTGCTGGGCGCTGCCGGTGGGCTGCACGAGGACTTCGTGCCCGCGCCGGGCGGGTTCATCCGGCGCCGCGCCAACCAGGTCCTCGGTGAGGCGTTGGACCTGCTGGAGCGCATCGGGGAGCAGACGTTGCTGACGGCGATCGCGGAGGGCACGTTCGGGATCATGAAGCGGCCCGCGGACCGCGGTAAGGGCCTCGCCGGGGTCGCCGCGCACGAGGCCGACTACTGCAACCCGGCCACCGACATCCTGGAAGGGGCAGCGTGAGCGGGGCGATTGTGCGGCCGTACGGGGACACCACCGGTGACGGGATGGTGCAGGTGTCGTTCACCCTCCCGGTGACGCATGACAAGCGGGCCGAGGGCGCGGCTGTGCAGTTGGCCAACCGGATGGGCATCGACCCGGCGATGGTGGTGCACGCCAAGCCGATGGGTGACGGGTTCACCTTCTTCGTCGTCTACGGGCGGGTGAACCATCTGGTCGACCTGGACGCGGTGCAGGTCGTGGAACGGGACTTCGCGCTGCTGTCGGCCAAGGAGGTCAACACGGTGGTGAAGCAGCGGTTGCGGCGCAAGCTGTCCGTGGTCGGGGCGTGCATCGGCACCGACGCGCACACCGTGGGCATCGACGCGATCCTCAACGTCAAGGGCATCGCGGGGGAGAAGGGCCTGGAGTACTACCGGGAGTTGAAGGTCACCAACATGGGTGCGCAGGTCAGCGTGCCGGAGCTGGTGGAGGCCGCCCGGGTGGAGAAGGCCGACGCGGTGCTCGTGTCGCAGGTCGTCACCCAACGCGACGCGCACCTGCACAACACCCGGGAGATGTCCGCGGCGTTCCGCGAGGCGATGCCGGCGGGGCGGCGGCCGCTGCTGATCGTCGGCGGTCCCCGGTTCGACGAGTCGATGACCGACGAGTTGGGCGTGGACCGGATCTTCGGGCGGGGCACCACGCCCGGCGAGGTGGCCAGCTACCTCGTGCACGCCCTGATCACGCAGCGAAAGGCGATGGCATGACCGACTCCAGGCTCGGATTGACCGTGACGCACCGGCGGTACGTGCCGTACTCCCACGCCCACTACGCCGGCAACCTCGTCGACGGGGCGTACGCCCTCGGACTGTTCGGCGACGTCGCCACGGAGGTGTGCATCCAGACTGACGGCGACGAGGGCCTGTTCGCCGGGTACTCCGACGTGCGGTTCAGCGCGCCCATCCGCGCCGGTGACGTGGTCGAGGTGACCGCGCGGGTGTCCCGGGTGGGTTCCCGCAGCCGCACCCTGGAGCTGTCCTGCGCGGTGGTGTGCCGGGGCCGCCCGGACCGCTCCGAGTCCGCCGCCGAGGTCCTGGACCCGCCGATCGTCGCGGTCACCGCGACCGGCACCGTGGTCGTTCCCGCCGCGTCGTGACCCTGGCGGTCTGCGCGGACGTCGGCTCCACGTACACCAAGGTGGCGGTGGTGGACCTGGCCGCCGGTGTGCTGGTGGGCGCGGCGGCCGCACCGACGACGGTGGGTACCGACGTGCTGCACGGCCTGGACGCCGCGGTCGCGGCGGCCACCGTCGGCCTCGGCGCCCGGAACGCGCCGTGGTACGTCTGCTCGTCGGCCGGCGGTGGGCTGCGGCTGGCCGTGATCGGCTACGAGCCGCTGGTCACCGCGCAGGCGGGCCGACGGGTCGGGTTGTCCGCCGGCGCGCACGTGGTGCACGTGGCAGCCGGTCGGCTCGGCGCGGCGGACCTGGGGGCGCTGCGGGCCGCCCGACCCGACGTCGTGCTGCTGGTCGGTGGCACCGACGGCGGTGACGCCGACACGATCACCCACAACGCGACCCGGCTGGCCCGCGCCCGGTGGCGGGTGCCGGTCGTGTACGCCGGCAACGGCGACGTACGCGAGCAGCTCACCGGGCTGCTGGAGGCCGCCGGGGTGCCGGTGACGGGCGCGGAGAACGTCCTGCCACGCATCGGGGTGCTCGCGCCGACGTCGGCACGGGCGGCGATTCGCGCGGTGTTCCTGCGCCACGTCATCGGCGGTAAACGGCTGTCGAAGGGCACCCGGTTCGCGCGGCTGGTGCGGGCGGCCACCCCCGACGCGGTGCTCACCGGTGTGGAGGTGCTCGCCGACACCATCGGCGGTGACCTCGCCGTGGTCGACGTGGGTGGGGCCACCACCGACGTGTACTCGGTGCTCACCCCCGACGAGCGGGCCACCGGGCCGGGTCGGGAGGTCGCCGGCAGCCTGTGGCGGGCCCGCACCGTGGAGGGCGACCTGGGCATGCGCTGGAGCGCCCCTGGTGTGGTCCGTGCCGCCGCCGAGGAGCGGCTGCTCGTCGCGGGTGAGTCCGACGACCTGACGGCCGCAGCGGCGCGCCGGGCCGCCGACCCGGCGTTCCTGGCCGTCGACGACGCCGAGCGGGCCGTGGACCGGCGCATCGCCACCCTCGCGGCGACGGTGGCGTTGCGGCGGCACGCCCGCGGTGCCGCCACGGGCGAGCGGGCCGGGCGGGACCTGCGCGACGTGCGGCTGCTGGTGGGTTCCGGTGGGGTGCTGCGACACGCGCCGCCGGACACGTCCGGGCAGGTGTTGGCGGCGGTCCTCGCCGACCACGCCGGCGGATGGGCGTTGCCGCGCGCCGCCGCCGCGGTGGTCGACGCCGACTATGTGCTGGCCGCCGGGGGGTTGCTCGCCGAGGAGCATCGGGCGGCGGCGGGGGCGTTGCTGCGCCACCATTTGCGGACGTATTGAGACTCGCCGACCCGACACGCCGTGGCGCAACACACGACAGGCCGGGGGTGGGTTGACAACCGACGGGGGTCGGCACGTACCGTCTTTGAGTCCTACCACGGGAAGCGGCTGTTGTTCGCTTCGTCCCTTCGTCCGCTGGCCGAGCGACATTTTTGAGCGTCATCGTCGCGGCGGCCAGGTCCAGCGGGCGGGGGTCGGCGGGGCGGCGCGAACCGGCCGCGGTTACCGGTGTACGGGCAGGGTGAGGTGCACGGCCAGTAGACAACGGCCCGGCGGGGGCAGCCAGTCCGCGTCCGGTCGGTCCGAAGGTCGTCGTGCCTCATTCTCGCCACACCGGCCGGGAAGGGCCTGGGAGCATCGGGGCGCGGCGTGAGCCGCGCCCCGATTTCATGTCCGCTGGGCGGTCTGTGCCCGGCGGCCCGATGCGGCTGGTACACCCGCCAGCCAGGTAGCCTTCGCCCCGTGATCGAGGTGAAGCGGTGACGACCCTGGACCGGGATGAGACCCACACCCCGGCAGTGCTGCCCCGGCCGATCGTTACCGGCCAGCCGCTGCCGCTGAGGGTCGCCGCGCCCCTGGCCGTGGCAGCCGGGCTGGCTCTGCTGGTGGCGTTCCCCCCGTACGGGGTGTGGCCGCTCGCGCCGGTCGGGGTGGCGTTGCTGGCCGCCGCCGTGCACCGGCGGCGGTTGCGCGCCGGCGCCGGCCTGGGCTTCCTGACCGGGGTGGCGTTCTTCGGCCCGCTGTTGGCCTGGACGAACCTGCACACCGGCTACCTGCCGTGGGTGCTGCTGTCGCTGCTGCAGGCCGGTTACCTGGCGCTGCTGGGCGCGGCCACCGCCTGGGTGTCCCCGCTGGTCGACCGCAGCCGCTGGGCGTGGCCGGCGCTGACCGGGTTGCTGTGGGTGGGGCAGGAGGCGTTGCGCGACCGCACCCCGTTCGGGGGGTTCCCGTGGGGGCGGCTCGCGTTCAGCCAGGACACCTCACCGCTGCTGCGTCTGGCCTCGCTGGGCGGTGCGCCGCTGGTCACGTTCGTGGTGGCCCTCGTCGGCGGGTTCCTGGTCACCGCCGCCTGGCAGGGCTGGGTCGCCGCCCGCGCGACGCCGCAGGACGACGTCTCGCACGCCGACGGTCCGCAGGGTGGGACGCCGGGGCGGCGGTGGGCGCCGGTGGCCGTACCGGCCGCCGTGGCGGTCGCGCTGACCGCCGGGGGCCTGCTCGTGCCGGTCGCCACCGCCGGGTCGGGCGCCACGGTCACCGTGGCGATCGTGCAGGGCAACGTGCCGCGACTGGGCCTGGACTTCAACGCCCAACGCCAGGCCGTGCTGAACAACCACGTCGACGCCACCATCGAGCTGGCCGCACAGGTCGCCGCCGGCGCGCAACGTCAACCCGACCTGGTGGTGTGGCCGGAGAACTCCAGCGACATCGACCCGCTGCGCAACCCCACCGCCGGGGCGCGGATCACCCAGGCCGCCGACGCGGTCGGCGTGCCGATCCTGGTCGGCGCGGTGCTGCTGGGCCCCGGCGCCGGTGAGGTCCGCAACGTGGGCATCCTGTGGCGGCCCGGCGTCGGCCCCGACCTGGAGCAGCTGTATGCCAAGCGCCACCCGGTGCCGTTCGCCGAGTACGTGCCGCTGCGCGACGTCGCCCGGATGGTCAGCGACAAGGTCGACCTGATCCGGTCGGACTTCGTTCCCGGCAGCACCCCGGGCGTGGTACGCGCCGGCCCGACCGTGCTCGGTGACGTGATCTGCTTCGAGGTCGCCTACGACGAGGTGGTCCGCGACACCGTCATCGGCGGCGCGCAGCTGCTGGTGGTGCAGACCAACAACGCCACCTTCGACGTGGCGGAGGCCCGCCAGCAGATGGCCATGGTGCGTCTGCGGGCGGTGGAGCACGGGCGGCCGGCGTTGATGGCCTCCACGGTCGGGGTGTCCGGGTTCGTCGCCCCCGACGGGCGGGTAAGCGATGCCACCGGGTTCAACACCCGGGAGGTCGTAGTGCGGCAGTTGCGGCTCGACGACGGGACCACCCTCGCCACCCGGCTCGGCTGGTGGCCGGAGGTGGCGCTCGCCGGGCTGGCCGCGGCGGCCCTGATCGGCGCGGCGGTGCTGCGCCGGCGGCAGCGGGTCATGCCCGCCTAGCAACAGCCGGTACGCCGGCGGGAGCGGAGGAACCGTGATCCAGGCGACCGATACGATCCGACGCCCGGACGAGGTGCCCGGTGTGGGCCGGGTGCTGGTGGTGATCCCCACCTACAACGAGGCCGAGAACATCGCCGCGATCGTGGGCCGGGTCCGGAGCGCCGCCCCGGCGGTGCAGATCCTCATCGCCGACGACAACAGCCCCGACGGCACCGGCGCGATCGCCGACGCCCTCGCCGACGGTGACGCGCACGTGCAGGTGCTGCACCGCCACGGCAAAGAGGGCCTCGGCGCGGCGTACCTGGCCGGGTTCGGTTGGGCACGTGAGCGCGGCTACCAGGCGGTCGTGGAGATGGACGCCGACGGCTCGCACGCCCCGGAGGACCTGCCGGCGCTGCTGGACGCCGCCCGCGACGCCGACGTGGTCATCGGGTCGCGGTGGACCAGCGGCGCGCAGGTGGTCAACTGGCCGCTGCGGCGGCTGCTGCTGTCGCGCTGCGGCAACCTGTACGCGCGCCTCGCGCTGGGCATGCCGGTCTCGGACGCCACCGGCGGCTACCGGGTGTACCGGATCAGCGCGTTGGACGCCATCGACCTGGGGTCGGTGACCTCCCAGGGCTACTCGTTCCAGGTGGAGCTGTCGCGGCTGGCGCACCTGGCCGGGGTGCGGATCGTGGAGGTGCCGATCACCTTCGCCGAACGGGAACGCGGGGACAGCAAGATGAGCCCGCGGATCGTGGCGGAGGCGCTGTGGCGGATCACCGCCTGGGGTGTGCGGGACCGGCGGCAGGCGGTACGCCGTGGTCTGCATGGCACCGCCACCGGTCAGGCACGGTGGCCGTGAGCGGAGTCGTGTCATGCTGGATGGACGGGACACGTCAACGGTGTCGCGGGAATGGCGATGAGGTGAGATGCGCCGAGGACTGAGATTCGTACCGTTGGCCCTGTTGCTGGCGGTGGTGGTGGAGCTGGCGGTGTTCGTCGGCGTGGGGCGGGCGCTGGGGTTCGGGGCGGCCGTGCTGCTGGTGTTCGCCGCGTCCCTGCTGGGGCTGGTGCTGCTGCGCCGCGAGGGGATGCGCGCCTGGCGTGGTTTCCGCTCCGCCGCCTCCGCCGGGCAGCCACCGGGTCGGCAGGTGACCGACGGGCTGGTGGGGTTGGCCGGCGCCATGTTGCTGGCGGTGCCCGGTCTGGTCAGCGGGCTGATCGGGTTGCTGCTGCTGGTGCCGCCGGTGCGTCGACTGGCCCGCGCGGGGGTGCAACGCACCACCGAGCGACGGGTGTCGTCGATGGTCGCCGGTGACCTGTTCGGGCCCCGCACGGTCCGGGTGCGCCAGGGTGCGCCGCAACCGGCCCCGCAGCCGGAGCAGCCGGTGGTGGTCGACGGTGGGCGGGCCATCGAGGGCGAGATCATCGAGCCCGGTCGCCACTGAGCACGGACACGACGGCGCCCCCGGGGTCATCCCCGGGGGCGCTGTGTCGTGCGGCTCAGGCGCGGCCGCGGCGGGTACGAACCTCCTGCAGCCGCTCAGCGAGGATGTCCTCGAGCTCGGCGATGGAGCGCCGCTCCAGCAGCATGTCCCAGTGGGTACGCGGCGGCTTGGCCTTCTTCTGCTCTGGCTCGTTGCCGTCGACGAGTCGGGCGACGCTGCCGTCGAACTTGCATTCCCAGGTCATCGGGACCTCGGCGTCGACGGCGAACGGCACCTCGAACTGGTGGCCCTTGGCACAGAGGTACTCGCGGGTCTGACGCGGCGCGAGCTCCGTGTTGCGGTCGGATTCGTAGCTCACCGCGCCAAGGCGGCTTCCGCGCAGCATACGCTCGCCCATGATCGACTTCCCCTCGTTCGTGGTGCTGGTCTTCTGGGTGTAACGGTGCGTTCCCGTCCAGCCATTCCCGCCCGAGGGCGTGAGGCGTCCACGGGTGGGCCGGGACCAAGGGTAGCCGGCCGGGACAGTCACCCGGCCAGGTGATCCCCGGGCGGGTCGCAACGGTGATGTGTATCCGCTGCCACCGGGGATGTTAACCGCTCGACCGCGGCGAAGGTTGCGCTGATGTCCGCGCCGATCAACGGGTGGCGTCGTCGGGAGTGGCGGCGCCGAGGCGGGCCAGCGCCAGCGCCAGGTCGCTCACCTGGTCACCGAGCTGCGCCACCCGCCGCTGGGCCAGGTCCCGGTCGGTTTCGGCGGCGTCGAGCCGTACCGTCAGGGTGGTGACCCGACCCTCGGCGGTGGCCGCCGTCTGCCGGGCCGTGGTCAGCTCGGCGGTGAGCGTGTCGCGGTGCGCGACCGTGGCGGCCAGCTCCGCGCGCAGCCGCGCGGCCAGCTCCGCGGCCTCCTGCCGGGCGTCGTCGGCCTGAAGGGCGGCGACCTGCGCGCGGTCGCGGGCCCGGTCGGCCTGTTCCCGGGCCCGGGCCGCGTCGGCGGCCTCGGCGCGGGTCCGCGCGGCGTCGGCGCGGGCCTGCTCGATCTGCCGCCGCACGTCCTGCACCTCGGCCTGCCACCGCCCGGCCCGCTCGGTCGCCTCGGCAGCGGCCCGGGTGGCCCGCGCGGCGTCGGCGCGTAGCGCGTCGCGCTCAACGGCCAGGTCGGCCACCCGCTGCCGCTCGGTGTCCCGTTCCGCCCGCAGGTCACGCACCTCGCCGCGGGCCTGGTCACGGTCGCGTTCGGCCTGGGTACGCAGCGCCTCGGCGGCGCTGGCGTCGTGCCGCGCCTGGTCACGGGCGGTCTCGGCGCGGTGCGCCCGCTCGTCGGCCGCGGTGGCCTGCCGCACGGCCTGCTCGGCGCGTTGGCGGGCGTCGTCGGCCTCAGCGCGGGCAGCCCGGGCCTGCTCGCGGGAACGCGCCGCGTCGGCCGCCGCGGTCTCGGCGTCGTCGCGGGCCTCGTCGCGTTCGGTCTGGGCCGCGGCGACCTCGGTGGCGGCCTCGGCACGAGCCTGGGCGAGCTGCCGCTGCACACCCACCGGGGACAACTCGGCGTGCAGCGACTCGGTCAACGTCTCGACGACCTGGTCGAGCCGGTCCACCACCTCCCAGGTGCGGGCCACCTGCCCGGGCAGGCCGGGGGCGTTGCGGTGACGCATCCGGCTGTTGCGGGAGGCACGCTGGCAGGCGCCGTCGTTGTCCCGGCAGTAGCGAAACGGTCGACCCGCGCCGACACGCTGCGGCACCGGCTGTCCACAGTGGGCGCACGGACGGGTCTCGGTGGTGGTGGGCTGGGCGTCCATCGAGGTCGCAGTCTAGTGCCGGGCCGTCGACGGTCGCACCGCGCCCACCGGGTCAGCTGGCCGCGCGGGCGGTCGCGTCCAGGGTGTAGCGGCGTTGCAGCAGCAGCGCCGCGAGCATCGCCACCGCCGGCAGCAACCCGAAGCCGTAGCGGACCGCGGCAAGCGCCGCGTCCGGCTGCACCGGCGACTCACCGGCCGTCGAGGCCACGAAACCACCGACGGCCAGGCAGAGGGCGTACGCGTAGGGGCCGAGCGCCGCGCCGGTGGCCTCGGTGGCCGTCCACACCCCGGTGTAGGTGCCGGCGCCGATCGTGCCGCCGGCGCCGGTGTCAGCGGCGGTTGTGGTGATGGCGGCTGGTTCGGTGGCGGTTGTGTTGGCGGCCCGGATCACGTCGGGCAGCATCGAGAACGGCAGCAGTTGCATGCCGGCGAACGCGACCCCGAGCACCGCCACCGCGCCGATCAGCACCGGCAGGCCGGCCGGGCGGCCCACCGCCAGCACCAGCGAACCGACCGCGAACGCGCCCTGGGCGGCGAGCAGTGCCCGCTGCTTGCCGACGCGGCGGGCCACCCCCAGCCAGACTGGGGTGACCAACAGCGCCGGCGCCACGAACGCGGCCACCAGGACCGTGGTCAGGCCGGGTGCCCGCAGCTCGTACTCGGCGTAGTAGGGCACCCCGGCGAGCACCAGGTGGGTGGTGGTGGACATCGCCAGGTACGCGGCGACCAGCCAGCGGAACTGCTTGTCGCGCAGCGCCGTGCGTAGTGCCCGCCACCCGCTGTGCCCTGCCGGCGTGGTGGCCGCCGCGGAGCCGCGCAGCCGGGCGATGCCGGCCACACCGACGAGCATGGCGAGCAGCATCCCGACAGCGAGGACCATGCCCATCCGCTGGTAACCGCCGCGGGTCGCGGCGTCGCCGCCGGTCAGCAGCGGGGCCACCAGCCCGGCGGCCAGGATGCCCAGGGTCAGCACGACCATCCGGAACGCCATCAGCCGGGTGCGTTCGTGGTAGCCGATCCGCAGGTCGGCCGGGGTGGCCAGGTAGGGGACCTGGTAGGCGGCGAAGAGCAGGTTGCCGGCGACGAAGAACACCGCCACCCACGCGGCGGCCGATGCGCCCGTCAGCCCGCCGGGCACCGCGAAGAGCGCGGCGAACGCGAGCGGCAGGGCGCAGCCGAGCAGCAGCAGCCGACGTCGGTCGCCCCGGCGGGTCTGCTCGACGTCGGCGCGGTGCCCGATCCACGGGTGCAGCAGCACGTCGGCGATCTTCGGCAGCAGCAGCGCGAGGCCGGCCAGCCACGGCTCGACGGCCAGCAGGTCGGTGAGGAAGTAGAGCAGCAGCAGGCCGGGCACGGTCACCCAGACACCCATGCCGAGTGAGCCGGCCGCGAAGCCGGCCAGGGGGCCACGGGGCAGCGTCGCGTCGGTGGCGGCCACGAGCCGCCGGTCGAGCCCGGTCATCGCCGCGTCCTCTCCGCAATCCAACGGTTGCTGGATTCTAGGGGCAGAATGGCGGCCATGACCATGCCCCGACGCCGCCCGGGTCGGCCTCGCCGCGACGAGACCCGGCCGACCCGCGAGGTGGTGCTCACCGCGGCGACCGCGCTCTTCGCCGAACGCGGCTTCGACGCCGTCGGGCTGCGGGAGGTCGCCGCCGCCGCCGGGGTCGACGTCGCCACGGTCGCGCACCACACGGGTACGAAGGCAGCGCTCTACGACGCCTGCTTCGCCCGGGTCTTCGCCGCCGAGCAGGAGGTCCTGACCGAGGCCGCCGAGCAGGCCCGCTCGGCTCTCGACGCGGGGCCGGACGCGGCGCGGCAGGCCCTGCACGAGTTGGTCGACGTCTTCGTCGACTTCCTGGAGGACCGCCCGGAGACCACCGCGCTGTGGCTGCGTCGCTGGCTGGAGCCGCAGCGGCACGCCGAGCTGGACCAGCGCTACGCCGAACCGTTGTACCGGCTGGTGGCGGAGCTGCTCACCGCCGCGGCGGCGGCCGGCGCGCTGGCGGAACCGACCCCGCACATCACGGTGCGCAGCCTGGTGTGGGCGACGCACGGGCACGTGGTGGCGCTGGCCGCGGGTGCGCCGGGCGCGCGGGAGCGGCGCGAGTTCCGGGCGTTCGTGCATCGCCTGCTGAACGGGCTGTACGGATCGTCGACCCCTTGACGGGCCGACCCCACGCGACGATTATCCATCCGACGTTGGATTAAATGGGGGCGGCAATGCAGGCACCACCCAGGGTGGCGGTGATCGGCGCCGGGGCGGCCGGGCTCGCCGCGGTCAAGGCACTGCGCGACGCCGACGTGCCGGCGGTGTGCTTCGAGACCACCGATCAGGTCGGCGGCCTCTGGGTGTACGGGGCACCCGACTCGCCCGCGTACCGCACGCTGCACCTGAACACCAGCCGTGGCCGCACCCAGTTCGCCGACCACCCGATGCCCACCGACTGGCCGGACTACCCCGACCACCGCCGGATCGCCGGTTACCTCGCCGACTACGTCGACCGCTTCGAGCTGGGCGACACCATCCGTCTGCGCCACACCGTCGAGCAGGTCACCCAGGATCCCGCCGGGACCTGGACGGTGCGGGCGAGCGGACCGGACGGGCCCGTCGAGGTCACCGTCGACGCCGTGGTCGTCGCCAACGGGCACAACCGGGTGCCCCGGCTGCCCGACCCGCCGTACGCCGGCACCTGCACGGCCGAGCAGATGCACAGCCACGACTACCGGGGCCCGGAGCAGTTGGCCGGCAAGCGGGTCCTGGTCGTCGGGGGTGGCAACTCCGCGATGGACATCGCCGTGGACGCCTCGTACGCGGCCACCCGCACCCTGCTGTCGCTGCGCCGGGGCGTCTGGGTGGTGCCGAAGTACCTGCTGGGTCGCCCCTCGGACACCCTCAACGGTGCGCTGGCCCGCCGGCTGCCGTGGCGACTGCGCCAGCGCATCAGCCAGACCATGCTCACCGCCACCGTCGGCAGTCCCGCCCGCTACGGGCTGCCCGCGCCGACGCACGGCTTCCTGCAGGACCATCCGACGCTCTCCGACGGGTTGCTGTCCCGGCTGACCCACGGCGACGTCGAGGCCCGACCCGGCGTCGCCGCCCTCGACGGTGACCGGGTCGAGTTCACCGACGGCCGCAGCGACAGCGTCGATCTGATCATCTGGTGCACCGGCTACCGGGTGGAGATCCCGTTCCTCGACCCGGCGCTGCTCGGCGGGGGCGCCGACACCCTGCCGCTGTACCGGCACGTGTTCCACCCCGACGCCCCCGGCCTGACCTTCGTCGGCCTGATGCAGTCCACCGGTTCCGCGTTCCCCCTGGTGGAGGCGCAGGCGAAGCTGATCGCCGCGCAACTGACCGGCCGGTACACGCTGCCGGACCCGGCCCGACAGCGGGCCGCCTGCCGGGCCGAGTTGCGGGCCGCGACGGCCCGCTGGGGCCAGCGCCGCCCGGCGATGCGGGTGGACTTCGACGTCTACCTGGCGGAGCTGACCCGGGCGTTGACCGCCGGTACCCGCCGGACCCGCTCGGCCACGCCCTCCACGCCCGCCGGTTCCGGCGGGGTCACGTCGGTCGGAGCGGCGCAGTGAGGGGCCGCGCGGTGACCGGGCTGAGCGGCCGCCGGGTGCTGGTCACTGGGGCGAACGGCACCTTCGGCCGACACCTCGGCGCCGCGCTGACCGCCGCCGGCGCCCAGGTGGTGGGGCTCGATCTGCACGCGCGGCCCGACGACGACCTGCCGGTGCTCGGCTGCGACCTGACCGACCCGGCCGCCGTGCCGGCCGCGGTACAGGCCGCCGTCGACCGCCTCGGCGGGCTCGACCTGCTCATCAACAACGCCGGGGTCGGTGGCCCCGCCCCCGCCGAGCTGCCACCCGACGAGGTGGTCCGCCAGCAACTGGAGGTCAACCTGCTCGCCGCGTGGCGGACCACCGCCACGGCGCTGCCCCCGCTGGTCACCGCGCGCGGACGGGTTATCTTCGTGGCCAGCCGGATGGCGGTGCTGCCGCTGCCGCTCGCCGCCGCGTACGGGGTCAGCAAACGGGCGCTGGTCGCGTACGCCGACGCGCTGCGCCACGAGGTGGGCACCCACGTCGGGGTGAGTGTCGTCTACCCGAGCATGGTGGCCTCACCGATCCACGACAGCACCGCCGAGGCCGGGCTGTCCCTGCAGGGCGTGTCCCGCCCGGAGCCCGTTGAAGGGGTGGTCGCGGCGATCCTGCGTGCCGCTACCGCCCGGCGGGCGCCCCGGGACGTGGCGACGACCGCACGCGGACGCCTGGAGATGGCCGTCGGCCGGCACGCGCCCGCGTTGGCCGACCGGCTGGTACGCCGTACCCTCGCCGCCCGGCTCGCCGCCGGCGACCTGGACGCCGCGCCGCTGGCCGCCGGGATGCTGCGCCGGCACCGCGACGCTGGCAGGTGAACGGGCTCAGTGCTCCACGTCCATGCGCTGTGTGCCGATGACCGACAGCAGTCGCAGCGCCTCCTCCGACGGTGAGCCGGGGACGGCGGTGTAGATCACGACCTGCTGGTCCCGGTCGGTGATGTCGAGGACGTCACAGTTGACGGTGATCGGACCGACAAGCGGGTGCTGGAAGGTCTTGCACAGGGTGGGCTCGGCGCCCACGTCGTGGGAGGCCCACAACCGGGCGAAGTCCTCGCTTCCGGCGAGGAGGTCACCCACCAGCTCGGTCACCTCGGGATCGTCGGGGTAGCGGGCTGCGGTGGCGCGCAGGCGGCGGGCCGAGGCACGGGCGAACGCGTCCGCGTCCGACACTCCGTACAGTCGCCGTCCCTGCGGGTGCGGCCCCAGGAAAACCTGGCGCACCAGGTTGCGGTGTCGCCGGGGCAGGGCGGAGAAGTCCTCCATGAGGGCAGCCGCAAGATCGTTCCAGGCGATCACCTCGTACGCCGCGGAGGTCACGATCACGGCCGCCTGCGGCAGCCGTCGCAGGAGGTCGAGGACGCTCTGCCGGACCTCGCGTGCGGGCCCGGGCGGCGGCCCTGGCGGTGCGCCGGCGAGGTGGTGCAGGTGGGCGCGCTCGGCATTCGACAGCCGCAGGGCGCGGGCCAGACTGGCCAGCACCTCGCGCGACGGGCGCGGGCCGCGGCCCTGCTCCAGACGGGTGTAGTACTCGGTCGAGATGTGCGCCAACTGCGCCGCCTCCTCGCGGCGCAGTCCCGGGGTGCGGCGGCGCACCCCGGCGGGCAGACCCACGTCGGCAGGCGTGATCCGCTCGCGCCTGCTGCGCAGGAAGACAGCCAGCTCTCGTCGGTCCACACCGTCAGTGTGCACGGGGTTCGCGGAGCCGATCCAGGTACCGCCAGTGCCTGGATCGGCTCCGTGACCGGACGCAGGCTTGCCACCATGGACAACACACCGAACACTGACGAAACCGCGCCCACCGCTGCTGGTCTGCTGTCCGGCAAGGTCGCCTTCATCACCGGCGCCGGACGCGGGATCGGTGCCGCCGCGGCCCGGTTGTTCGCCGCCGAAGGCGCCCGGGTGCTGCTCGCAGCCCGCACCCAGGAGCAGTTGAATGCGGTGACCGAGGAGATCCGTGCAGCGGGTGGCACCGCGGACCACGTGGTGTGCGACCTGGCCGACGCGGCCAGCGTTCGCGCCGCCGTCGACCGTGTGGTCCAGTTGTACGGCCGTCTCGACGTCGCCTTCAACAACGGCGCGACGTTCGTGCCGCCCGGCCCGATGGACCAGGTGCGGGAAACTGACTTCGACCATGTCTACGCCGTGAACCTCAGGGGCCCGTGGCTGGCCATGGTCGCCGAGATCGGCGCGATCCGGGCTACCGCCGGCACCGGGGCCATCGTCAACAACTCCAGCGTCGGCAGCCTGACGGGCAATCCCGAGTTGCCCGCCTACGGTGCGATGAAGCGGGCCGTCAACAGTCTCACCGAGTCGGCCGCCATCACCTACGGCCCGGAAGGCATCCGCGTCAACGCCATCGCCCCCGGCAACACACGGACGGAGATGATCCGCACCTGGGAGGCGGAGTCACCGGGTCTCGCCGAGCGACTCGTAGCGCACACGCCGCTGCGCCGTGCGGCCGATCCCCTGGAGATCGCCCAGGCCGCCGCCTGGCTGCTCAGTGATCGCGCCTCGTTCGTGACCGGCACGGTCCTGCGGGTCGACGGCGGTGCGCGGGCCTGAGCGGCTCAGGGCGTGGCGACCACGGCGCGGGACCGGTCGGCGGCGATCCGGACGGCCAGCGCCGCGAGGGCCGTCCCGGTCACCCACCGCTGCACCCGCAGCCACAGCGGCCGGCGGGCGAAGAACCCGGCGAGGGAGCCGGCACTGAGCACGATCAGCGCGTTGACGGTCAGCGCGACGGCGATCTGGGTCAGGCCGAGCAGCAGACTCTGCGCCGCCAGGTGCCCCCGCGCCGGATCGATGAACTGCGGTAGCAGCGACACGTAGAGGATGGCGATCTTCGGGTTCAGCAGGTTGGTGACCAGGCCCATGGTGAACAGCCGACGGGGTGGGTCCGGCGGCAGCGGTGCGGGCGTGAACGGGGACTGCCCACCCGGACGCAGCGTCCGCCAGGCCAGCCAGAGCAGGTAGCCGGCCCCGGCCAGCTTCACCACCGCGTACAGCGTCGGCACCAGGACGAAGACGGTGGCCAGTCCGGCGACGGCCGCCGTCAGGTAGACGCCGAACCCGGCGGCCACCCCGAGCAGCGAGATCAGCCCGGCCCGGCGGCCCTGCGCCACCGAGCGGGAGATCAGGTAGACCATGTTCGGGCCGGGCGTGAGCACCAGCCCCAACGCGACCAGCGTGATGCCCAGCAGTGCACCCGTACCCACCATGACGCCCCCCGTTCACCGGTACCCGCACCGACCGTAGGCCGTGCGGCCCTCCCGGCCCAGGTCCACCTGCCAGAACGTGGCCTGCCGTTGGAACTACTCGTTCGGTCTCAAACCACCCCTCGGCGGTGCCCGCGGGAATGGCCGGCTACCCGGTCACGCTGTCCGTTGCGGGCCGCGCCACCGTCCGGAGGTGGCGCGGTACGGTGGCCAGGGAGGTGCCGCAGGGTGACTGAAGCGTGGGACGCCGCCGTGGAGGCGCAGATCCGGGGAGCCGTGCAACGCGGCGAGTTCGACGACCTGCCCGGCATGGGCAAGCCCATCCCCGGCCAGGGAGCGCCGTACGACGAGTCGTGGTGGATCAAGAGTTTCCTGGAGCGCGAGGCGCTGCCCAGCGACCTGCTCCTGCCCACCCCGCTGCAACTGCGCCGGCGCATCGAGCAGGTCCCCGACGAGGTGCGCGACCTGCCCACCGAACAGGCCGTACGCGACTTCGTAGGGCAGTTGAACGGGCAGATCGTGGCCTGGCTGCGCAACCCCGAGGGCCCGCGCGTCGTGGTGCGTCCGGTGAACGCCGACGAGGTGGTCCGCCGCTGGCGCGCGGAGCGCACCCGAGGCCAGGCCGATGCGCCCGCCACCGAGCCGGCGACCGTCGCCGCGCCGGCACGCCGCACGCGTCGCGGCTGGTGGCTGCGCTGGCGCCGCCGGAGCTGACCCCCCACAGTGGCGAGCGCGGCGGCAGACTGTGCGGATGCCGATCGAGCCCACCTCCCCGAAGCTCGTCCTGCGCCCGTGGAGCGCGGACGACCTGGACGCGTTGCTGGCGGCGTACCGGGATCCGGTGCTGCGCCGGTGGACCCGAGTCCCGGCGACCAACGCCGCCGAGGGCAGGCAGTGGCTGGATCGGGTCCAGAAGGACTGGGACGACGGCAGCCGTTACAGCTTCGCGGTCCTTGAAAACGACGCGGACGGCCCACGGCTGGCGGGAAACGTGGTGCTCAAGAGGGTCACGCAGGACTGGCCGACGCCCGAGGTGGGCTACTGGACGGCGTCGTGGGCGCGCGGCCGAGGTGTCGCCCCACGGGCGGTCACCGCGCTCAGTCGGTGGGCGTTCGACCGGTTCCCCGGGCTGACGTGCCTCGACCTGCTGCACCAGGTGGACAACGTCGCGTCCTGCCGGGTGGCGCAGAAGAGCGGCTACCTGTTCCAGGAGGTGTTGCCGGCCCGGCCGCCGTTCCCCCTCGACGGTCACCGGCACACGCTCACCGCCCGCCGGTAAGAGACGTACCACCAATCTGGGGCCTCGACTGAGTCACGCACCGGGCACAACTCAGTCCAGCGCGGCCCGCCAAATCCACGCGTCACGCCGCGAATGACCGGGCAGGTCGCTGCGGCCGGTCATCCAGAGCAGCACGTCGGGTGCCGCGCCGTCCGGGGCATCGGGGAAGAGCCGCCGCAGCACCAGCGCGCTCAGTCGCTGCGGCGGCCCCCACGGCACGCCGAGGCCGAGAGTGATGTCGTACGTGTGCAGCAGCGTCTCGGCCACCCCCATCGCCGCGAAGCCGGCTGGGTCGCAGGGACCGAAGTGCCAGGCCCGCACGTCCGGACCGGCGGCGTCGACGGCGGCGGCGAGCAGCCCGGCGCAGGCGCGCACCACGGTGAGCACCTGCGCCGGGCTCGCGGTGGGGGAGACCCTCAGGTCGTACGGGAGGTAGCCGTCATCGGGGCGGCCGGTGACCTGGCCGGCGTACCCGAGCAGGTCGTGCGCGACGTGCGCGGCGGTGGTCCAGCAGCTCCAGGTCAGCGAGCCAGCGGGCACCGACCAGTCGCGCTCGGCGTGCGGGTGCAGCACCCGGGTCATCTCGTCGGCTGCCTGGAGCAGGTCTGCGCCGGTCATCGCTGGCATCCGTCGACCCTCGCAGTGGTGCTGCGGCGGCGCAACCGGGATTGTCAGCCGGCCGAGAAGGGGTGCGAGTCGAGGCGGTGTGTCGATCCCGCGGCCAGGGCCTGGCTGACGTTCTGAATACCCGCGCGGATCAGGTCGCCGTACTGGTCGGCCGGCAGCTGCGCGACGAGGGTCCGAGCGGTGGACAGGTGCGCCCGGGCCAGCGTGGTGTTGCTCAGTCGTCGGTGCACGTCGGCGAGGTTGAGATGCAGCGACGGCAGGAACCCCTGCACCCGCAGTGCGTCGTCGTGCTGGCGGGCGCGGTCGTCGGTGAGATCGGCGACGGCGGCCAACGCGCGTTCGTCCCAGACCAGTTCGGCGTCTGCGGTGTCCTGTAGGTCGGCGAGGTAGTGGGCGAGAGTGCAGCGGTGCAGGGCGTCACCGGTGGGGCCGATCTCGTCCCACAGCGTGCTGAGCAACTCACGGGCCTGTACCGGTGCGCCGGATTGGCCGAGATGCACCGCTTCGATGATGCGCGTCATGGTCGGGTCGGGTGTCGGCTGGTCGTCCATGCCGCCGATGCTCGGGCCTCAACCCGGTCAAGGGTCAAATCACGGGCGGTTGTCACCCCTGCGGCAGGCAGCGCCCCGGGCATAATCTCGCCGTGCGCTACCTGATCTCTCACCCTGACGCAGTGGCCGAGCTTGGCGAGCATGACGTCGCGCTGTACGACGGCACTGAGCCCATGCCCGAGAACCTGGACGATGTCGAGTTCTACGCGCTTCCGTACGGGGTTATCGATCCGCGCCTCTGCGCGCCAATCGCCCGGATGCCCCAGCTCAAGGTCGTGCAGACCGTGACCGCCGGTTACGAGCACATCCTGCCGTTCCTGCGGCCCGGACTGATCCTGGCCAACGGCCGAGGCGTGCATGACGCGGCCACCGCCGAGTTGGCCGTGGCGCTCACCCTGGCCGCCCGACGCCGACTGCCGGACTTCGTCCGGGCGGGGGGAGAGGGCCGCTGGGCCACGGCCTGGTCGACCGGGCTGGCTGACGCCCGGGTGCTGATCGTCGGGTACGGCTCGATCGGCGCGGCGATCGAGCGCCGGCTGGTGGGGTTCGAGGTGGAGATCAGCCGAGTGGCCCGGCGTGCCCGTCCCGGCGTACAGCCGATTTCCGAGATCGCGGAGATGTTGCCGCACGCAGATGTTGTCATCCTGGCTACCCCGCTGACCCCCGAGACCGAGGGCCTGGTGGACAAGGACTTCCTCGCCAGGATGACCGACGGTGCCCTGCTGGTGAACGTGGCCAGGGGCCGGGTGGTGGACTCCGAGGCGCTGCTGGCCGAGCTCAACGCGGGTCGGCTGCACGCTGCCCTGGACGTCACCGAACCCGAGCCACTGCCCGCCGACCACCCACTGTGGTCCGCGCCGAACGTCCTCATCAGCCCGCACGTCGGCGGCCTGACCGCCGCGATGGCACCGAGGGCTCGCCGACTGCTGGTCGACCAGGTACGACGGTACGCGGCGGGCGAGCCGCTCAGGAACGTCGTTGTCGGGCCGTAACGCCTGGTCCACCAGCGAACGTTCACCTTCGGCACCGACGACACGTACCCACCGGGCGCGCGGGCGTCAGTCGTCGCGTCCGGCGCCCCGATCGGGTGCGCTCATGTCGCCCGTGCCGGGCGCGCCGTCGGCGAGGCCGTAGCGCAGGTACACGGTGCCCTTCGGATTGGCTACCGGCGGTTCGAGGAGCGTGAGGTTCGTGGGCACCGCGCCACCGTCGAACACCTTCTTCCCGACGCCGAGCACGATCGGGTGCACCCAAAGGTCGAGACGGTCGAAGAGCTTCTCGCGCAGGAGGGTCTGCACCAGGTTCAGGCTCCCGACGACCTTCACGTGCTCGTGCCGGTCACGGATCTCGCGCACCGCGCCGGCCAGATCCGGGCCGAGCTGCGTGGACCCCGCCCACGAGAGGTCGGGCGTGCCACGGGAGGCCACGTACTTCGGGACGCTGTTGAAGAGCGTGGCGATCGCGTTGTCCTCGCCACCCTCCTGGTGCGGCCAGTAGGCGGCGAAGATGTCATACGTCCGCCGGCCGAGCAGGAGGGCGTCCGTGCCCTCGTACGCGGCAAAGACCTGCGCCCCGGCGACCTCGTCCAACAGGGGCGCCTGCCAGCCGCCGAACGAGAACCCCACCGGGTCCTCGTCGGGGCCGCCAGGCGCCTGCCCCACGAGGTCGAGGGTCGAGAACAGTTCGATGTGGATCAGGCCCATGCCGTACTCCCGATAGGTTGGTTGTCTCGGTCGGGTGGCAGACCGGTGGGCGTCGCAGACTCATCGCTGCGACGGCACCCAGCCCCGCACGCTCGATTCCTCGAACAGCACATGCCGACCGTTCTTGAAGCGCGCAGCACAGTTCCCCTGCTTACGCCACCAGGCCGGGGCGCCGCACCGGCACTGCCCGCTCACGATAGATCACAGGGTGCGTCGAAACTGGGTGCCTGCACTGTGTCCCGGCGTCAATGCGGGTCACCCGCGCCATGCGACCTGTCCTTCTCAACATTCTCACTGCTCCGGACGCTTCCCCTTGGAGGCCCGTCCGACTGGCAGGAGCGCGTATTCGTTCGACGCGAGTTCCGTTCCCACGCACATGTCCGCGGCCGGGCGCCCGTCCGGGATCGGCGCCGGCTCGATGCTGGCGGCAGCGCGGCTGGACCATCCCGGCGCGCGATGCCGGCGGGGCGTCGGCGATGCCGGCGGGGCGTCGGCGATGCCGGCGGGGCGTCGGCGATGCCGGCGGGGCGTCGGCGATGCTGTGGGCGTGGAGTATGTGTCCAGAGTGCCGCGACCGCCGCTGGACGGGCTGATCGACGACCTTTACTACCTGGAGGGTGCGCCGCCGTACGCCCGGCTGACGCTGCCGGCAAGTCCGGCGGCGTTGCTCATCGTCAACCTCGGAGCGCCGTTCCGCATCCGCGCCGGCACCGACATCGAGACGGCCGAGTACGCCGACGGCTGCGTGGTCACCATGCCCACCCGCGCCTTCGAGTTCGGCTATCCGCCGGGAACCCGGTCCGTCGGCGTGCACTTCAAGCCGTGGGGGCTGGCGCCGTTCCTGCCGATGCCCGCGGCCGAGCTGTGTGACCGGCCGGTGACAGTGGAGCAGGTTTGGCGCCGGCCCGCCATTGCTGAGCTGCGGGACCGGCTGGCCACGGCGGACGGAACGTACGAGATGCTGACGCTGCTCGAGGAGGAGCTCATGCGACGGCTGTGCGAGACCGCCGGTCTGGGGCTGGTCCGCCATACGAGCAGCGTCATCGCGGCGACCAGCGGGGCGGTGGCGATCGGCGACCTGAGCGTGGCAGCCGGTGTCAGCAGCACTCATCTGGCACAGCGGTTCAAGGAGCTCATCGGCGTCACGCCGAAGCGGCTGGCCCGCACCTACCGCTTCGCCACGACCGTGTTCGCGATCAACCCCGCTGGACCGATCGACTGGGGCGACCTCGCCGGTGGCGCAGGCTACTTCGACCAGGCCCACTTCGGCCACGAGTTCCGGGCGTTCACCGGGCTCACGCCGACCCGGTACGTCGAAGCCCGGCGGCGGTTCCTGCGCGAACATCCCGGCCACGTGCTGGACGGCTGGCCGCTGCCGGCCGATTGATTCCTTACAAGAGCGACAGCTCACGACACGCTAATTTGGGTGCACCCCAAAGCAGAGGAGAGCCCCGTGGGCAAGGTGGTCATGTACAGCTCGGTGTCGGTGGACGGCTTCGTCGCGGACGACAATGACCAGCCCGGACCCCTGTTCGAATGGTTGACCAGCGGTGACGTCCCCTTGGACGAGAGCGGCGTATTGAAGGTGTCGCAGGCGTCCCACGACTACACCCGGCCGTACTGGGACCAGATCGGGGTGACAATCGCCGGCCGCCACGTCTTCGACATGACGGACGGCTGGGACGGGAAGCCTCCGAGCGGGATCGACCACGTCGTCGTCGTGACGCACCGACCGCCGCCCGAGGGCTGGGACCCCGAGGCGCCGTTCCACTTCGTCGACGGCGTCGAGGCAGCCGTGGCCAAGGCGCAGGAGCTTGCGGGTGACCGCATGGTCGAGGTCGCCGCCGGCGACGTCGGTGGCCAGGTGCTTGCCGCGGGCCTGATCGACGAGGTGCGCATGGACGTCGTGCCCGTCGTGTTCGGGTCCGGCAAGCGCTACTTCGGGTCGGTCCACGCGCAGCACCTGTTGGAGGATCCTGACGTGGTGATTCAGGGCAACCGGGTGCTTCACCTGCGCTATCGGGTGCGCCGTTGACCGATCTGAGCGGGTACGCGAAGAAGTCCACTACGAACGGTGACACAAGATCGGGCCTCCGGCTGCGTTTGCGCATCGCTGTCCCTGGTCGGGCAGCCGACGCCGATCCGCCCCAGCACCTCACCTGAGGCAAGCTCAACTCAACATCACTGGTTGCCGGTCTCCGCCGTATCTTGGCCGACACCACCGGCGCGCACACCGTAGACGCGGACGGGCAAGTGCTGGAGGTCGGTGCTCTTCGAGGACGTGCTGCGCAGCGTGCCGGGCCAGGTGCCAGGCACGCTCTTCCCGGCTTCCCGCCCGGTAGATGGTCACGGCTTCACGTCGGCGTTGGCACCGGCCTGCCAGCGGTCCATGCCGTCGCGGTCAAACGCCGCGTCCAGGTGCACGTACTGCTCTGCGGTCAACGTCTGGAGGACGTCGAGGACGGCGAGCACCTCGGCGGTGTTCGGGCCGGCGTCGTCGAATTTTCCGGGCGGCTCGGTGTTCGTATCGCCTCTGAGCTGCGCTGGGACATTGCGTACATGTCCGCGACGGGTGCAGGGCTGATGCCGGTTCGGCGTGTCGCTGATGAAGCTCGAACGCGGGTTGGTCACAGGTATGTGTGATCGCACCGGAACTTGCTAGAGGCCGAGTTGGACCGGCTGGTCCGGCGTCCCCGCTGTAAGAAGCGCTGTCAAGGGTGTTGTGAGGTCGCGGGGCGAGAACAGCTCAGGTCCCGTATAACCAGCGATCTCCGAAAGCTGCCACCACCGGAACGCGGCCAGGTTCTCCGCAGCGAGTTGGTCGTCTGTCAGCTCGCCGCGGGGCTGGAAGTGGTTCGCGCGGATGAGGAAGTAGTCGTTGATGATGCCGTCGAAGCCCGGCGCATGGTCGGCGGCCACGACTTCCTGGTGCCAGACGTGCGGTGGATCGGCGGTGATCGCCAGACCGGTCTCCTCACGCAGTTCACGGCGCAAAGCCGTCAGCCGGTCCTCGCCGGGTTCGATGCCGCCGCCTGGCGCCGCCCAAACGGCCTTCGCCTGCTCTGGCACCACCGGGTGCGGAAAGTCGAACCGACAGAGCAGGATGCGGTCGTCCTCATCAAGGATGATCGCGCGGACGGCGCGGCGCAGGTTCGACGTCATGGCATGTCGGACACGGCGGCGAGGCGGATGACGATCGGCACCGCCGCAGACTATCAACCGAGAGATCGAGCGCTGACTCTGAAACGCCGCAGCGCTGCCCCGCTCGCGTACGCGAGGGAGCGGCGCAGGGCGTGCAGGTTCTTGCCCTTGACAGTCTTGCCGACGGCGAGTGTGTTCCCGGCGACGAGGGATAAGACGAAGGCGGACAGGACCAGGTGCGCCCCATCGCGAGCACCAAGCTCGACCATGGGGGGTCACGTGCGTACGCGCCGTCGCCGGGCTGACTCGCCATCTCAACTGCGAGGCGACAGACACGCTGGCGAGGACTCACACAACCGGCAGACGACGTCCGTCCACATTAATAGTTTGCCGTTAACGATAAACCGATAATTCGTCCACACAAAAGGGACAATTGGGTAGTGCATCATAATGACAGTTATGGTGTGCAACGAGTAAGGATGGTGTAGGCCCAGTGCTTGGGTACGTGTCCTGTCCCACTGGATCTGAGTCTTCCCGCCCGAAGTTGAGTCGCTGACCCCGACTATCCGCGAGCCGACCCAGTGAAACTGCGGCGATACGGCAGTGGGTCGAGCGCCATGGGTATCCACCGACGGTGCGGGAGATCGGCGCTCGAGCCCTCCCGCGGACCGCACGGCCACCTGCACCCTCGGCATCCTGTGCACGACCTTGGCTGGTGGGGGTACCGGCGGCACCTAACTGTCGCGGCTACAGCCGTTCGAAGCTCTCCATGCCGGCGAGTTCGAGGACCTCGGTCCGGGTCGTCGGGCATTCCTGCCGGGTCTGGTCGTCAATCTGACGGCCGGTCGGGACAGCACCCTGCTTCTCGTACCAGGAATAGAGGTTCACGGTGAGGTTGGCCATCACGCCCGTTTCGGACCCGATTTCCCTCAGCGTCGGCAACTGCTCGTCCAGGTAGGCACACACCTTCTCCGCCGACACCGGCGTCGAGCCACCGGCCGGACCGGATCCGACGGCGCTGGACGCGGCGTCGGCAGCTGCCGGATTGCCCGGCGACGCTGCGCCGGAGGGCTCGGGCTCGTTGGCGTCGGCACATGCCGTCAGGGTGAGCACAAGACAGACGGTCGGCGCGAGCATTCGGATCGTTCTCATCAGTTCTCGTCCTGACGTGGGTGTCGGTGGCGGATGGCCGGTGGGCCGGCCGTGGCGGACGGCGCTTCAGCCGCGGCGGCGATCGCGGTGACGAGCCAGAGGCCGGCGGGCAGTCGGTAGCCGACGCCAGGCTCACGAAACCGGTCGAGCAGCCGGGCCGCCCCCGCCCGGGCCGAAGCCTGCCCAGCAAGAGGAGCCGCCCGGTACGCGGCACCGGCGGGACCGACCTCGATAAGCCATTCGGCCACCACGTCGGCGTCGTCCGGAGCGTTCATGGTGACGTCGCAGGGTGTGATCGTGACTGCGGTCAAGCCGGCGACGGTGAGGACCCGGGTGAGCCGCGCCGGATCGGCGAAGGAGAACGGACCGGGCTCTTCATCCACTGGTAGATGTGGCAACGGCCCGAGGTACGGCGCTGCGCCGAGCATCGCCGCGAACAGCCACGGGTTGACGCTGCCATCGCGGAAGACGGTCGCGGCGAGGCGCCCTCCCGGGCGTAGTGATCGCCGGATCGTGGTGCAGCCGGCGACCGGATCGGCCAACAGCATCAGGGTCATTCGCGAGAAAGCCGCGTCGAACGGTGCTCCCGGCACGACATCGAGAGTCTCGATGTCGGCGAGGTGGAACTGGATGCCCGGGTACCGGTCGGTGGGGAACCGTTGCCGGGCGGCGGTCACCATCGCCTCGGCGATGTCGACACCGACCGCCGCGCCGGTCCCGCCGACCGCCGCGGCGAGTTCGGCTGTGGTGCCGCCACAGCCGCAGCCGACATCAAGGATCCGTTCGGCGGGCCGCGGGGCCAGTTGATCCATTGCCGGCGCGCCCAGCGGTCGACCGATCTCGTCCTGCCGATCGGCGTGGCGAATCCAGCCAGCTGCCGCTCCCGTCCAGAAATCGGCGTTACGGGACCGCAGGGTGGCGGCGTCGGCCATCAGAAGGGCATCTCGGTGCCGTCGACGATCACCGATCGAAAGTGGGCCGCCTTCGTCGGGTCGAAGCCGTCCTCCTGCGCCGCCAATCCCGCAGCACGGACCAGCCGTTCGGACTGGAACCGACGGAACGCCGCTTCGTCCTGCCAGATATTGATGATTCGCCAGCCGTCCTCGGTCGGCCCCGCGACATGGGCGACGAGTCCCGGCGGCCGATCCGGTCCGAGGTGTCGTTCCACCTGCCGGTATTCCGCCTCGCTGACGCCGGGCATCTCCTGCAACACACCGAACGGCATAGCCGCCGCCTCTCGATAGAGTTAGTCTCTATCCAATAGAGCACTACACTCGACCAGTGATTGTCAAGAGACGCTATGACTCCTCTCGCCGACAGGAGCAGGCCCGACAGACCCGGCAGGCAATCCTCGAAGCGGCTGGCCGGCTGTTCGTCGACCCCGGCTACGCGGCCACGCCCCTGACCGCCGTCGCCGCAGAAGCCGGCGTCGCCGTCCAGACGCTGTACGCGGTGTTCGGCAGCAAGCGACAACTGCTCTCCCAGTTGGTCGACGTCACCCTGGCTGGCGACGACGAACCGGTGGCCCTGCCCGACCGGCCCTTCGTCGCCGAGATCCGCGCGCTCGCCGACCCCCGCGCCAAGCTCGCCCGCTACGCCCGCCACCTGGTCGAGGTCAACGCCCGGCAGGCCCAGGTAATGCTCGCGCTGGCCGCAGCGGCCACCGCCGATGCGGACGCCGCCGAGATCTGGCGCAAGAACATCGACGAGCGCCGCCGCGGCATGGCCATGTTCGCTGCGGAACTCGTCGGCACGGGGGGCCTACGCCCTGACCTCGACGTGGAACTGGTGGCCGACATCCTCTGGTTGGCTCAGGACGTCCGCAACTTCGACTGGCTCGTCCGGCAACGCGGATGGTCGCTGGAGCAGTACCAGCGGTGGTATGTGGACACGGTCATCGGCGCCACAAGCGCCGGCGCCGAATAGCGGACAGGCTCAGCGACTGGCCGCAGCACGACCTGTGGCACCGAGCGTCGGATTGATCCGCTTACGGGCCTCGCGCAGCTCAGCCGGCTCACTACTGGTCGCACCTGGCTTGACGCCGTCCTCGACGAAGCCACCGGCAGCAAGCCATCTCACATGTCACCTGTCGCTGCAGCAGACCCCTGGGGTCGAGCCTGACCAGGCGAGCCTGGAGCCGCCCCCTGCGATGGGTGGGGGTGGCTTCGTCGCTGAGCTGCCGTGGGCGAGGAACGCTAGGGCCCAACACAAAACAGCCTGCCGTCCAAGGCGATCGGTTACACCATCACACCGGCCCATCGCGGCACCCCGCGCCGGCTCAACTGTTCAACTTGATGATGAACCCCTTATCCGCGCATGCCGTCTGCAGACCCGACACGTGCGTGCCCATCGGCCCGATGAATGCCAACGACCCAGCGTCGTCCTCGGACATCTCCTGCACCTGCCACAGCAAATCCATCAACGCGGTCCCATGCTCACGGATCTTGTCATGCCGGGAGTCCTCGAAAATCTTCCGCGCCTCCCGATACTCAGCCTCCGACAACTTGTCGTCGCCAGCGTCGGAGTCTTTCGGGCTGCCGTCCATCTGCTTGTCCTCCGACATCGCCCTACAGGCGGCAACCCCGGAGTCCTCTTTGATGAACCGGTCGTAGAGGGTGTACCCGCCGGCCGCGAGCACGAGCAACGGCCGGGCCTGTCTCGCTAACGGCCCTGTCTCAAGGGGACAAGCACATCTCAACTTTACTGGGCCAGGACAGTACGTGACCCCAGCCGCAAAGTAGCCCTCCAGTAACTCACGCCGTCGAGGTTCGCCGGATCGGGGTCGCGAGGTGCTGCTCTCGCCCCGGTCGGCGTTGACCACTGCCAGAACTGCGGGCTTGTCGTGTGCGGTGAAGGGCCGGACCTGGTACGCCCGATGACCAGGCTGGACCTGGACGCCGTGACCGCGTAGCGGCTACACGGCCGCCGGCTGCCGGCCGTACTCCTGGAATTGCCACCCGGTCCGGGCACGTGTGATCGCGGCGCCGATGAAGTCCAGGGCGTCGCCGGGCGGTCGTTGGGGTCGGCCACACCAGTTCGGCGTACTTGTGCGGTTCGCGAATCTGGGGAGTGCCGGCCCAGGTGCGGGCGAGGAAGAAGAGGTCCACCCGCGGCTTCAGCGGCAGGCGGAACATCGTCCCGCCCGGCTCCAGCGCGGCCGGGTCAGGCCGGACGCCCAGTTCCTCGGCGATCTCCCGGACCGCGCTGGCGGTAGGGGTCTCCCCAAGGTCAACGTGCCCGGACCGGCTACACCTCCGGCGCGCTGTTCCGTCCGAGCATCAACGGAAGCACCACCGGTGGAGGGCACCTTTCCTACGACGCCGCCCGCCACCACTGGTCCGGATCTTCGCGATCGATCTGGTCCAAGAGCTTGTTCGCATTGGGCGCGCTCGAGGAAGTGGAGCGCCGTCGCCGCGAAACTGTCGTGCCGTCGGAGCGATGACGACCGGCGTCCCGGAAAATTCTTCAAAGAAGTCCGGGAGGGGGGTGTCGGATCGGGGCGGTGGTGTTCGTAGCAGGGGTGAGGCCGCCCACAAGGGGCGGCGTCCAGGCAAAGGAACCGCGATCATGAAGCTGACGACCATGACCCAGATCTCTATTGATGGAGTCATGCAGAACAACGGCGCCCCGACGGACGACCACCCGAATGGGTTCGAGCGCGGCGGATGGGCCCTGGGGAAGGCCGACGACGGGACCAGGACGTTCATCACGCAGACCTACCAGCGGGCCGAGGCGTTCCTGTTCGGCCGGCGCACCTACGAGTTGTTCGCCGGCTCCTGGGGATCGATCGGCCAGATGCGCGCACATCCCATCGGCGTGGCCTTGAACGAGGCCCCCAAGTACGTTGCCTCGACCACGCTCACCGCGCCGCGTTGGAAGGACACGACCGTTCTCCGCGGTGATCTCGTGGCGGCCATCAGTGAGCTGAAGGCCAAGCCCGGGGGTGAGCTGCAGGTGCACGGGAGCGGCGCCCTGGTCCGGTGGCTGCTGGCGAACGATCTGGTCGATGAGATGACTCTGATCGTGATCCCGGTGATCGTTGGCCGTGGCGCGAGGCTGTTCCCGGAGACCGGTCCGGATCTTGCGCTCGACCTGGTCGAGTCGCGGGTCGACTCGAAGGGCGTGTCGATCCAGGTCTACCGGCCGGCCGGGCGCCCGCGGTATGCAACGGCCTGAAGTCCCTGACCGCCGAACCACGCTGTCTTGACACCAGAGGAGATGATCTTCAGATGCAGTACCTGGTTTCCGTGATCGATGACAAGAGCAATCCCGGCAGCACGGACAGGCGGCCTGCCATCAGCGCGTTCAACGAACGACTGATCGCCGAGGGCTACTGGGTTTTCGCGGGCGGACTCGCGGACACCGACGCGGCCACGGTCATCGACAACCGGGGCGAGCAGGCGGTGTTCAGCGACGGGCCTTTCGTGGAGTCGAAGGAGTACCTCGCCGGCGTCTGGGTGTGGGAGGTCCGCGATCTGGATGTGGCGCTCAAGCTCGCCGCCGAGGCGTCGAAGGTCTGCGATCGGAAGATCGAGGTGCGGCCGTTTCAGTGAGCGACGTCGAGGAGGCGACCACCCGGGCCCACCACGCGGAGTGGGCCCGGGTGGTCGCCGCCCTGGCCAGGCGCTTCGGCGACCTCGACATCGCCGAGGAGGCGGCCGCCGAGGCGTTCGCGACCGCCGTCGAGCGGTGGCGGGCCGACGGCGTACCTCCCAACCCCGGCGCGTGGCTGACCACCACCGCCAACCGCAAGGCCATCGACCGGATCCGGCGCGAGAACAAGCGCGACGACAAGCACAAGGAGGCTCAGATGCTGCACGACAACAACCCACCCGAGCCTCTCGGCGCCATCGACGACGACCGGCTCCGGCTGATCTTCACCTGCTGCCACCCGGCGCTGGCGATGGAGGCCCGCGTGGCGCTGACGCTGCGCATGCTCGGCGGGCTGACCGTGCCCGAGATCGCCCGTGCCTTCCTGGTGGCCGGGAGTGCCATGGAGCAGCGCATCACCCGCGCGAAGGCCAAGATCAAGGCGGCGCGCATCCCCTATCGGATGCCGTCCGCCGACGATCTGCCGGCTCGTGTCTCCGGCGTAATCGCCGTCCTGTTCCTCGTCTTCAACGAGGGCTACCTGGCCAGCGGCCCCGACACCGACCCTGTACGACACGACCTGACCGCCGAGGCGATCCGGCTCACCCGCCTGATCCGTGCCCTCCTGCCGGACGACGGCGAGGTGGCCGGGCTGCTGGCGCTGATGCTGCTCATCGAGGCCCGCCGCCCCGCCCGGGTCTCGGCCAGCGGCGAACTGGTCGCTCTCGACGAGCAGGACCGTGGGGCCTGGGACGCGGCGCTGATCGCCGAGGGCCACCGGCTGGTGCGCGAGCGCCTCGCCGCTGCCGCCGCCGGGGCGGCTCCGGGCCGCTACCAGATCCTCGCCGCGATCAACGCCGTGCACACCTCCGCCCGCGACATCCGCGACACCGACTGGTCGCAGGTCCTCGCCCTCTACGACCAACTCGTCCACCTCGACTCCTCGCCGATCATCGCCCTCAACCGGGCCATCGCGGTCGCCGAGCTCGACGGACCGGAGGTGGCACTGGCAACCGTCGACCGTCTGGACGGCGCGTTGGCCGACTACCACCCCTACCACGCCACCCGCGCCGACCTGCTGCGCCGGCTGGGCCAAAGTCAGCAGTCACGCGCGGCCTACGACCGGGCCATCGAGCTGGCCGGCAACACCGCCGAGACCGCCAACCTGACCCGCCGCCGCGACCAACTGCGGTAGCGCCCACGAATCCCGATCGAAACCCCGCGCGCAGCGGCGGCCGACCTGGAGCCATTCGACGAGGAAGAAGATCGCGACCACGCTCGTTAACACCGGCCATCGCCACGACCGCGGTCCAATATGTTACTCGTGGGTTACTTTGCGGCTGGGGTCACGTACCCAAGCACTGGGCCGTGTAAGCGTCCGGGGGTGGGCCGGAGCGAGTGACTGGCCGGGAGGCTCAAACAACCGCTCGGGGCGGCACGGATGGCGGCTCCGACTTCAGGTAGTCCATTGCGCGGCGAGTTGATCCGGCACTTCACGTTGACCCAGGTGCGGACGAGGAATTCGTGCGGGAAGTTCCGGACCGGGCGCAACGTGCTTGGCGTGGCGGTTCAGTTGTGCACGTTGACGTGGCTGTGGTTCGTGCCGGACGACGTGACGGCGGTGCCGGTAAGCCGGTTGTCAAAGCGGGTGCCAGCGCGTCGGAGCTGGAGAACGGCGACCGAGGACAGCACCAGGGCGCCGCCGGCGAGCTGGACCGGGGTCAGGGACTCGCCGAGGACGAGCGCGGCCAGTGCCGAGGTGACGACGGGCTCGAAGGTGGACAAGATGGCGGCGGTCGACGGGCCGGTGCGCTTGAGCCCGGCGAAGAAGCTCAGCATCGCCACGACGGTGGAGACCACGGCGATGCAGGCCAGCCAGAACCACCCCCGCCAACCGAAGTCGAGGTCGACGCCGCCGGTGAGCAGAGCACGGGCGCCGAGGGTGCCGGCCGCGCCGGTCATCACCAGCGCGGACAGCACCACGGGTGCCAGCCGGTGCACGACGGTGTCCGCGACCAGGATGTAGACGGTGTAGGTGATCGCGGAGGCAAAGGCCAGCAGCGCCCCGACCGGCTGGAAACTCACGCCGCCAGCGCCGAGCAGGACCAGCAGCGTGCCGCCGGAGGCAGCTGCCAGGGCGGCTCCGCGCGCGGGGGTGAGCCGGTCACGGCCGAGCAGCACCGCCACCACGGTGACCATGACCGGATAGGTGTAAAGGATCAATGCCAGCAGGGACGCGTCCATCAGTTGCAGCGCGGAGAAGAACAGACTCGCCTGCGTGGCGTACCCGACAGCACCCAGTCCGACGGCGATGGCCAGGACCCGGCCTCGGGTCATCGCCGTCCGACCGGGCGCCTTATCCCGCGGTGACCCGGATACGGGTCGGCGTAGTCCCGGCCGCATCAACAAGACGACCCCGAGCAGGACAGTGGCCAGGGTGAAACGTACGAGCAGCAGCGCCCCGGGCGAGACACCGGCGTCGTAGGCGAGCTTGCCGAAGATCGCCATCGCGCCGAAGCAAGCCGCGGACACCAGACACAGTGCTGCACCCATGCACCCAAGGATCAGACAACCGACGCATCGGGTCCAGCGATGATTCCAGAGGGTGAATCGTTAGGATTCCCGCATGATCGAGCTGGACCTGCGGCGGTTGCGCTTCCTGCGCGAGTTCGAGGAACGCGGCACCCTGGCCGCGGTCGCCGCGGCTCTGGGCTACAGCCCGTCCACCGTCTCTCAACAGCTCGCCCTGCTGGAGAAGGACGTCGGCGCACGACTGCTGGACAAAGCCGGCCGCGGCGTGCGGCTCACCGACGCCGGACACCTGCTCGCCCAGCACGCCCGGGTTCTGCTGTCAGCCGCCGAAGCGGCAGAAGCCGACCTCGCCGCCCTCAGCGGCGACATCCGGGGCACCGTCCGCGCCGGCGGTCTGCAATCGGCCGCCCGCCGCCTGCTCATCCCGGCCGTGGCCCGCATGAAAGCCGACCACCCGCAGGTCCGGGTGGAAATCTTCGAGCTGGAACTCGAACAGTCCCTGCCGGGCGTACGCCTCGGCACGGTCGACCTCGTCATCGGCGACGAGTACGACAGCCATCCCCGCCCCCGCCCGACCGGTCTGCGCTTCACGCTCCTGCTCGAAGAACCCCTCAAGATCGTGCTTCCCACCGCGCACCCACTCGCCCAGCCCGGCGGGCCCGTCGCGGTCACCGACCTGCGATCCGAGATCTGGGCCGCCTCCGCCGAAGGCACCGGCCACCACGCCATGGTCGTCGGCACCTGCCGCGCCCTCGGCGGCTACGAACCTGACCTACGACACCGCTCCAGCGACGCCGACGTCCAACTCGAACTCGTCCGCGCCGCCACCGCCGTCGCCCTGATGCCGGCCCTGACTCTGCCCAGCAACGACCCCGCGCTGGCGATCCGAGACATTGCCGAAGCCATCCTCAAACGTCGCCTGGTCGTCGTTACCCGAGACACCCCACCCGCTCCCGCACTCACCGCCCTCCTGACAGCCGTGACGGAGCAGGTGCACAAGCTCGATCCGACGAAGCCCTCGTCAACCGCCTAGCGTTGTTTTTGGCTGGAAACTACGAGCGGCCGTACGCGGCGGCGGGCCCGGGCTACCTCGCGTTCACGCCAAACGAGAAGTAACGCTAGCAATGATCTTGGCGGGAAGAGCTCCCCCGGCTGCTACCGCTTTCGCAGAAACGGTCCATTTTGGGAACAGATCAGCATCCGGTCCGGAATCACTGATCCGGACTCGGATCCGTTCTCAGAATTCGTTCTCACGCAAGAGTGTCGCTGTGATGTTCTGAGAAACGTTTGTGCGAGCATGCTGGGCATAGGTGGTGAAGAAGACCGCGATCCGGAGACCCGAGACGCCGATGATGTCGAGCGGCACCCGTGCCCGCGCTGTCAGGCGCAGCCCGGCTCGCCGTGCCGATCGCGGTCCGGCGTGGTGGCCACCTCGTACCACACCGGCCGGTTCACCAAGGTCCGCCGACTGAGCAACGCTCTGCGGTGCTGACCCCGGCCGACCGCGGCCCCGGGCAGCTGTGGCGCCCGGGCACCCCGCCGCCGGCACCGCTGCCCGGCATCTACGACCCGGCCGGCTCCGGGCGCATGCTGTTCGCTTTCTTCGCCGCGATGGGCGAGACCGAACGGGAGAACATTCGCGAGGCCACCCTCGAAGGCCTCGACGCCGCCGCCCGCAAAGGCAAATACGGCGGCCGCCCGGCCGTCATCACCGAGGACATGCTGCATACCGTGCTGCATCGGCGTGCCAACGGTGAGACTGTCGAGCAGATCCGCCCTGACCTGTTCATCGCGACCGGTAAGCGCAAGGGCCGCAACCCGAGCGTGGCCAGCATCTACCGCGCGCTCGCCGCCCACGAGAAAACCCAGGCGTACCCAGCCGCCGTCGAGCAAGCCCGTATCCAGCATGGGCAGCGCACCGGCGCCGACCTTCCGGCGATCGTGCGCCCCCGGCCCGCCCGTGTCCTCGACCCGATCGACGCCGAGCTGGCGCCGAAGAACAACGCTTGGCCGTGCTGGCCCCACCTCGACATCGAGGGCGTGCCCGACCCCGGAGCACGTCCCCTGGATCGACCCGACCCATCCGGCCTGGCGAACGACCCGGTGTCAGCGGCTTCACCGATCAGAAATCCTCCGCCACGTCGTCAGTTCTGTTAGCCCTCTCGCACCGCTGGAAGGATTAATGACCATGACCGACGCCAGACACCTGGGCGCCGACGAGGCCACGTTCATCGCGGCGGTCCGCGCGGAGGATCCCGGGCGGTTCGCGCTCCTGACCGAGCGCCACCGGCGTGAGCTGCAGGTGCACTGCTACCGGATGCTCGGGAACTACGAGGACGCCCAGGACATGACGCAGGAGACCTTTCTGCGAGCGTGGAACAAGCGGGAGTCGTTCAAGGGCCACGCGGCCCTGCGGACCTGGCTGTACCGGATCGCGACGAACGCCTGCCTCGACTTCCTGGAGAAGCGCAACCACCGCACACCCGTACCGTCCGAGCTGCCGGACCCCGACTCCGAGGTGCCGTACCTGCAGCCGTACCCCGACCGGATGCTCCCCGAGGACCCGCAGGAATCGGTGGTGGCGCGGGAGACGATCGAGCTGGCGTTCATCACCGCCGTCCAGCATTTGCCGCCGCGGCAGCGGGCGGTGTTCATCCTGCGCGACGTCCTCGGCTGGCCGGCGTCGAAAGCCGCCGACGCCCTTGAGCTGACCGTCGCATCGGTGACCAGCGCACTGCAGCGGGCCCGTGTGACGATGCGCGAGCAGCTGCCCGACCGCCGTCTCGACTGGCGGAGCCCCGCCACCCACGAGCTGTCGAATGACGAGCGCGGCGCGGTGAAGTCGTACATCGAGGCCCATGAGCGCAACGACCTCGACGGGCTGACGTCCCTACTGCGCGACGACCTGCGCTTCGCGATGCTGCCCGATCCAGGCACCGTGACCACGACGGCCAGGGACGCGGTGGACGGCTGGGTCTCCGGTGGGCTCTTCCAGCGCGGCTACGACGACTGGCGCGGTATCACCACGACGGTCAACCGCATGCCTGCCGCCGTGCTGTACCTCCGCACCTCCGACGACCCGGAGTACCGGCTATTTGCCATCGCGGCCCTGCACATCGTCGACGGGAAGATCGCCGAGCTCACCGGGTTCGACGCCGCCGACAAACCATGGCTGGACCTGCCACCGACACTGTCATCACACATGTCACCATCGTCGACGAGTCCAGCGCACGCCGCCGTCACCGAAGTCGCCACGGAATGAGCACCCCGACCGCCTGAACACCAAACGCGCCAATGCGAACACCACCGCCCCGCCGGCAACGCCGGCGGGGCGTTCGGATGCCAGAAGATCATCGTTCGGAACGCAAGGAAGGGCCTGGGGGAAGGTTCCCTCACGGCCGAGGGGTCACGGTGAGCACGCCAGGAAGGGATTTCGTCCTGGCATCACGAGCCCAGGACCTGGCCCGTGCTCATCGCCTCGTCTCGTATCGGGTCAGTAGCACGCCGCCGGCAAACGTCCGCGTCTCCACCAGGTTCAGGTTCACCCAGCTGTCCAGGGCCGTGAAGAACGGCGTGCCGCCGCCCAGCAAGACCGGTGCGGTGACCAGCACGTACTCGTCGATCAGCCCGGCCCGCATGGCCGCTGCGGCAAGTGTGGCGCCGACGATGTCCATGGGGCCGCCGTCTTCGGCCTTGAGCCGGGTGATCTCGGTGACCGCGTCGCCGGTGACCAGGCGGGTGTTCCAGTCGACCGTGCGGGTCGTCGAGGAGAACACCACCTTCGGCATGTCCCGCCAGCGGCGGGCGAACTCGATCTCCGCCGGTGCGGCGCCGGGCTGCTGGTCGGCGGTCGGCCAGTGGGAGCTCATCGCCTCCCACAGCTTGCGCCCGTACAGTGCCAGGCCGGTCGCCCCCACCCGGTCGGACCACCACTGGAACAGCTCGTCGCTCGGTACGCTCCAACCGAGGTCGTCGCCGGGCGCGGCGATGTAGCCATCCACGCTCAGGTTCATGCCGAAGATCAGTTTCCGCATCGTGCCAGCCTCTCGTAGTCGATCTCACACGTACAGACGGGCACGGCGTGCAAACCTAATCGGTGCGCAATCTGCGTCCGCAAATAGTCCTCGCCCGCCCCGAGCGTGTGCCCGCCGGATCGATCCGGCGGGCCGGTCGGCTGGGTTATCTGGTCGCGATGATCACCTTGCCGAATGGGCTGTCGGACTCGTAGTACCGGTACGCCGCGGCTGCCTCTTCGAAGGAGAACACTCGGTCGATGACAGGTTTGAGGTGATGTGCTGTGATGGCGCGGTTCATGTCAGTGAATTGCGTCCGGCTGCCGACGGCCAGCGCCCGTATCGTCGCCGCGGCGCCGAACAGCAGCCGGGGGTCGATCGGGGTCCCGTTGCCGGAGACGGACCCGACGAAGGCGACATGCCCATTGATGGCGACGGACCTGAGAGACTGTTCCAACGTTCCGGCGACATCAACGACGCGGTCTACGCCTCGTCCTGCGGTGAGTTCACGGACGGCGACGTGCCAGTCCGGGGTGTCGCGGTAGTTGACGACGTCGTCGGCGCCGAGGTCGCGAAGGCGCTGCTCCTTTTCCGCGCGGCCCGTCGTGGCGATCACTCTGGCACCGAGAAGCTTGGCGAACTGCAGTGCGAACAGCGACACGCCGCCAGAGCCGAGCGTGAGGACCGTCTGCCCGCGCCGGACCCCGTGGCCGTCTCCGGTCAGGGCATTCCACGCAGTGACGGCGGCGCAGGGAAGGGTTGCGGCCTCTGCGTAGGAGAGGTGTTCCGGGATCGGTACGAGCGCTGCTTCTGGCAGGACGGCGAATTCGGTCAACATGCCGTCCAGCGAGCCACCCAACTGCGGTATGTGCGACAGCCGGAACGGGCCGTCCAGCCAACTCGGGAACAGCGTGGCAGCGACCCGGTCGCCCAGACGTACCCGCTGGACACCGGTACCGACGGCGACGACCTCGCCGGCACCATCGGAGACCGGGATGACGTCCGGCTTGACGGGCAGAACGTACTGGCCGCGTAGCACGAGAAGCTCACGGAAGCTGAGGGATGTGGCGTGGACCGCCACCACGACCTCGCCCGGTGCCGGACTCCGTGGCTCGTGACTACGCAGGGACAGTCCGTCGATACCCGCGCCGGTGGTCAGGTGGTAGCTGCGCACAGCCGACGGGAGCATTGTGGTCATCACGATCAGCCTTCGATGAACTGGTAGTCGGTGCGGATACGGCCGTCCGGGTCGAGGACGAGGATCTCCAAACCGACGCCGGCCACCTCACCGTTCTGGGAGACCATCTCCCAGTTGAACTTGACGATGTCGTGGAGTCGGTCGGCGTTGCGTCGGGAGCTGAAGCTGAAGGTGCCCGGCGCGACGAACTCCTGGTAGGCCCGGGCCACCCGGAACTCCAGCGCGGCGTACCCGCGGGCCTCAAGAGTGGCGGAGATGAAACCGAGCCCCTCAGCGGCCTGCCGGATGTCCTGTGGGGGCTGCAGGACGTGGGTAGCACCTTCGGCCCAGAGTTCACGGATGGTGTTGCGGCGCAGGTCAGCATCCGGCTCGTTCCAGACCGCGACATAGCGGTCGGTCAGCTCCTGCAGGTCGATGTCAGCCATGACGAGTCCTTTGGTTGGCATGATCGGTTCGACCACGACTCTGCTGCTGAGGCTGCGGCCGGACAATTCCTCGCAGGGAATGGTCGAGCAACGTCCGCACGGGTAGACAGGTGGAATGGCTACCGGATTGAAGGCAGACAGGTTCGCCGACGGATTGCGTGCGTGGCGCACCCGGCGACGCGTTAGCCAGTTGGAGCTCGCTGTACGCGCCGGCACGACGCAACGTCACGTCAGTTTCATCGAGAGCGGACGCTCAGTGCCGGGCCGGGCCATGGTCATCCGTCTGGCCGAATCACCGGAGGTGCCGATCCGCGAACGCAACGTACTGCTCCTCGCGGCGGGGTTCGCACCGGCCTACCCGCAGACCGGGCTCGACGATCCCGCCCTCGAACCGGTCCGCACCGCCCTGGAGCGCATCCTTGCAGGCCACCTGCCGTACCCGGCGGTGGTCGTCGACCGGTGCGGTGACCTGGTCTCGGCCAACGCCGGCTTCCACGCGCTGACCGACGGCGTGGCACCACAGCTGCTCGTACCGCCGGTCAGCGTCCCTCGGGTGCTGCTGCATCCGCAGGGTCTCGCGCCGCGGATCGTCAACCTCGACGAGTGGGCCTGGCACGTCATCGACCGGCTCCATGCCGAGATGGAGCGAAATCCGCACCACCGACTCCAGCGCCTGGTCGCCGAACTCACCGAGTTGGTGCCGGGCCGTCCACGCCAACCGGCTCCGGATTACCTTGGCTTCGCTGTTCCGCTGCGGCTGCGCGCAGGCGGCGGGGACAACGGCGGCGAGCTGCGGCTCATCACCACGCTGACCCACTTCGGCACCGCCGTCGACGTCACGATCGCCGAACTACGACTGGAGGCGTTCCTCCCCGCCGACGAGGCGACGGCCGCCATCCTGACCGAACTCGTGATGCGATAACCGGGACCGCACCAGAAAAGCATCGAACTGCTCGGCACCGAGATCCTGCCGCAGATCCGCAAGGAACTCGCATAGAAGGACCGCCGGGGCGGTGAGGCCGCGGCACGCTCGATCGCGCGGTAGACCGTCGAGCGGGCCACGCCGAACAGCTCGGCACTGGTGTGCTCCCCAGCCTTGTGCACGTCCGCAATCCACTATCGCCGCTCACCGTCGCGGTGGTGGGGGGCCGGCTGCTCTCAGCTGAGGCGTTGCTCGAGGTGGAAGGTGACCTGGGCACCGGCTTCGCTCTTACCGATGGCCTTGCACAGGGCGGCCCGGATGGGCAGCCAGTGCGGGCCGGTGCCCGAGGGCATGAGGGTGGCGCTGAACGGGTGACCGTCGATGGTGCCGGTGACCTTGACGGCGCGGCGGGTGCCGAGCAACTCCGCGGAGTCGGGCACGGTCACGTAGGTGGCGAAGGCGCCGTCCTTCTCGATGGGCGCGGTGAAGCGGTGGTCGAGTGGTTGCGGGTCCATTGCTCTCCCCGGGGGTGGCGGCGCGACGGGTTCGTCAGGTGGTGACGGCCTGGATGGCGTCGGCGATGGGTGTGGGCCCGCCGACGAGTTCCAGGGTCGTGCCAGCGGTGCGTGGTTCGTCGAGCAGCGCGGCGAGGACGTGGGCGACGTCGGCGCGGCTGATCGCGCCGTTCCCGGCGTGTCGGGTGAGGGTGACCCGTCCGGTGGGTTCGTCGTCGGTGAGCCGTCCGGGTCGTAGCACCGTCCAGGCCAGGTCTCGGCCGTGCAGGTCCTCTTCAGCGGCCCGTTTCGCACGCAGGTACGCCGCCCACACGTCGTCGGTGCCGGCGGCGGGTGGGTCGTCCACGCCCATCGAGGAGACCAGCAGGTAACGGTGGACACCAGCGCGGATGGCGGCGTCGGCGAGCAGCGCGGCAGCGCCCCGGTCGACGGTGTCCTTGCGGGCGGCGCTGCTGCCGGGACCGGCACCCGCGGCGAAGATCACCGCGTCGGCGTCGTCGAGGTGCGCGGCGACCTGGGTGACGTCGGCGTGTTCCAGGTCGCAGACGACGGGTGTGGCGCCAGCGGCGCGCAGTGTCGCGGCCTGTTCGGGGTTGCGGATCAGGCCGACGGCGGTGTCCCCGCGCCCGGCGAGGTGCCGCTGCAGCAGTAGGGCGATCTTGCCGTGGCCTCCGGCGATGACAACACGCATGAGCCCAACCTACCGGGGATGTCGGCTGAGGCCCTTGACCTTGACCTTCGGGTAACCCCCAGCCTGGGGTGTGCCGGTCGCCGCGACCGGCACGAGGAGGATGTCGACGTGGGGTTGCTGACCATCGGGGCGTTCGCCGAGGCGGCGAGACTGACGCCGAAGGCGTTGCGCCTGTACGACCAGGTGGGGCTCCTGCGACCGGCCGCGGTCGACCCCGAGTCGGGATATCGGCTCTACGACCCGGCCCAGCTGCCGTTGGCCCGGCTGGTCGCGCAGCTTCGTCGCATCGGCATGCCACTGGCGACGATCCGCGTCGTCTGTGGCCTGGAGTCGGCGGCCGCGGCTGAGGCGATCACCGCGTACTGGCGGCAGGTCACCGCCGACACCGCGGCTCGCGCCCGGCTCGCCACCGTCCTCGTGGACCACCTGTCCGAAGGGAGCACCACCATGTCTGCACCGAAACCCACCGTTGCCGTCCGCTTCGCCACCGGCTGTGACACCGGGTTCGTGCGCGACAGCAACGAGGACGCCGTGTACGCCAGCGAGCGGTTGCTCGCCGTCGCGGACGGCATGCGGGGACCCGGCGGCGCTGCCGCCAGCGCTGCCGCGATCGACGCCCTCAGGCCGTCCGAACTCGCCGACGCGCCGGCCGCCGACCTGCTGACGATGCTCGCCGGTGCGGTCACCGACGCCGACCGTGCCGTGCGGGGGCTGGCGACCGACGATCACCAGCCGGTCACCACGCTGACCGCGCTGCTGCGCAGCGGCTCCCAACTGGCACTGGTGCACATCGGTGACACCCGGGCCTACCTCCTGCGCGACGGTGAGCTGTCCCTGCTCACCCAGGACCACACCTGGGTGCAGGCCCAGGTGGATCAGGGCAGGCTCGACCGCGACCGGGCCGCCGCGCATCCTCAGCGCGCGATGCTGGTACGTGCCCTCGGCGCCGGTCCGCAGGTCGAGGCGGATCTCGCGTTGCGCACCGCCCTGCCCGGAGATCGGTACCTGCTGTGCTCCGACGGGTTGTCCGCCGTCGTCGACCGTGCCGATCTGTGGTTGACGCTGAAGGCGGCAACCGATCCCGAGGACACGGTGCGCGGGCTGATCGATCTGGCTCAGGCCGAAGGGGCGCCGGACAACATCGCCTGCGTCGTCGCCGACCTCGTCGCGGTGTAGACGTCGCGGTTCCTCCCGCCGACGCCACCCGGCCCGGCTTGGTCGCCCATCCTGGCGGGGTTCGGCGTCGGCGGGTGCGTTGAGGCAGCATGGAGGGGTGACGGAGAGCTTCGACGCGTTGGCCTCGCTGGTGGCCGGTGGTGGGGTGGTGGTGCTCAGCGGTGCGGGCCTGTCCACCGAGTCGGGTATCCCGGATTACCGGGGGCCCAGCGGGGTGGCCCGCCGGCACACTCCGATGACCTTCCAGGCGTTCACCCGGGATCCTCTCGCCCGGCGGCGCTACTGGGCGCGTAGCCACCTGGGGTGGCGGTTGATCGCCGGTGCGGCGCCGAACGCCGGGCACCGGGCGGTGGCCGGGTTGCAACACGCCGGCCTGGTCGACGCGGTGATCACCCAGAACGTCGACGGCCTGCACGGTGCGGCCGGCAGCACGTCGGTGATCGAGTTGCATGGTCGTCTGGACGAGGTGACCTGCCTGGACTGCGGCAACCTGACGTCGCGGGAGGAGTTGGACCGGCGGCTGCGTGAGGCCAACCCGGACTTCGTGGCCCAGGTCTTCGCGGTGAACCCGGACGGTGATGTGGATCTCCCTGACGAGCAGGTGGCCGCGTTCCGGCCGGTGGACTGCGGGATCTGTGGCACCGGGATGTTGAAACCGGACGTGGTGTTCTTCGGTGAGACGGTGCCGCCGCAGCGGGTGGCGAGCTGCTTCGCGGCCGTGGAGCAGGCCCGGTCGTTGCTGGTGCTCGGGTCGTCGTTGACGGTGATGTCGGGGCGACGTTTCGTGATTCGGGCGGCGAAACGGGGCATCCCGGTGGCGATCGTCAACCAGGGGCCGACCCGTGGCGACGGGAACGCCACCGTGTGCGTCGACGCGCCGCTGGGTGCCCTGTTGCCGGAGCTGGCAGCGCGGGTCGCCGGTGACGCGGCGACGGCCACACCGGTCGGGGTGTGACGGGTTGAATCGCGGGGTGCGCACGGGCCCGGGGTAGGACATCTGTCGGTAACACCGGCGCTGGTAGCGTTGACCATGCCGGTAACACCCACGTGGGAGAGACCGCCCAACAGCACGCAGGGCGGCGCCGAAGGGGCAAATCCTCCCCGGAACCTCTCAGGCAAAAGGACCTCGTGGGCAGGCACTGTGGAGTGCCTGCGGGCGCGACAGAGGGGGAGGCCGATCCGTCGACCTCGCCCGGGAGTGCCCCCATGACCGTAGAGCAGTTCGCCACCCGTCACATCGGTCCCGGCCCGGACGATGAGCGCCGGATGTTGGAGGTCGTCGGGCACGGCTCGATCGACGAGCTGATGGACGCCGCGATCCCCGAGGTGATCCGTTGGCACGGCACCCTCGACCTGCCGGACCCGGCCACCGAGGCCGAGACGATCGCCGAGCTGCGGGCCCTCGCCGCGCGCAACACCGTCGCCGTGTCGATGATCGGCCTGGGTTACCACGGCACGCACACCCCGGCGGTGATCCGCCGCAACGTGCTGGAGGACCCGGCCTGGTACACGGCGTACACGCCGTACCAGCCCGAGATCAGCCAGGGCCGCCTCGAAGCGCTGCTGAACTTCCAGACCATGGTCACCGACCTGACCGGCCTGGCCACCGCGAACGCCTCCATGCTCGACGAGGGCACCGCCGCGGCGGAGGCGATGACCCTGGCCCGCCGGGCCTCCAAGAGCAAGAGCAGCGTGTACGTGGTGGACGCCGACGCGCTGCCGCAGACCATCGCGGTGATCACCAGTCGGGCCGAGCCGCTCGGCATCGACGTGCGGGTCCTCGACGTCGAGCGTGACGAGTTGCCGGGCGAGTTCTTCGGCCTGCACCTGCAGTACCCGGGTGCGTCGGGGACGGTCCGCGACCACGCGGCGCTGGTCGAGGCGGCGCACACCGTCGGCGCCCTGGTGACCGTCGCGGCGGACCTGCTGGCATTGACGCTGCTGCGCGCACCGGGGGAGATCGGCGCGGACATCGCCGCCGGCACCACCCAGCGTTTCGGCGTACCCATGGGCTTCGGTGGGCCGCACGCCGGTTACCTGGCGGTGCGCTCGGGCCTGGAGCGGATGCTGCCCGGGCGTCTCGTCGGGGTGTCGCGCGACGCGGACGGCAACCCGGCCTACCGGTTGGCGTTGCAGACCCGTGAGCAGCACATCCGGCGGGAGAAGGCGACCAGCAACATCTGCACCGCGCAGGTGCTGCTCGCGGTGATGGCCGGCATGTACGCCGTCTACCACGGCCCGGACGGGCTGCGGGACATCGCGACGCGTACCCATGGCATGGCGGCGCGGCTCGCGGCCGGGCTGCGCGCCGGTGGCGTGGACGTCGCGGACGTCGCGTTCTTCGACACCGTCACCGCGAGCGTGCCGGGACGGGCGGCGCAGGTCGTCGCCGCGGCCGTCGAGCGTGGGGTGAACCTGCGGCTGGTCGACGCCGACCGGGTGGGTGTGTCCTGCGACGAGACGACCACCGTGGCGCACCTGGCGGCGGTGTGGGCGGCGTTCGGTGTGCCGACCTTCGACGGCGCCGTCGACCCGGCCCTGCCGGTCGACCTGGCCCGCACGACTGACTTCCTGACCCACCCGGTGTTCCGCAGCCACCACTCGGAGACGGCGATGCTGCGTTACCTGCGCCGGCTGTCGGACTTCGACTACGCCCTGGACCGGGGCATGATCCCGCTCGGGTCGTGCACGATGAAGCTCAACGCGACCACCGAGATGGAGCCGATCAGCTGGGCGGAGTTCGCGCACATCCACCCGTTCGCCCCGGACGCGCAGACCGCCGGGTACCGGGAGCTGATCGGTCAGCTGGAGTCGTGGCTGGCCGAGGTGACCGGCTACGACGCGGTCAGTGTGCAGCCCAACGCCGGCTCCCAGGGTGAGCTGGCCGGGCTGCTGGCCATCCGGGCGTTCCACCACAGCCGCGGCGAGGCGCACCGCGACGTGTGCCTGATCCCGTCGTCGGCGCACGGCACCAACGCGGCCTCAGCGGTGATGGCCGGCATGCGGGTCGTCGTGGTGGCCTGCGACGACGACGGCAACGTCGACCTGGTCGACCTCGACGCGAAGATCGACAAGCACCGGGGCGCGCTCGCCGCGATCATGGTGACGTACCCGTCGACGCACGGGGTGTACGAGACGGGCATCGCGTCGCTGTGCGCGAAGGTCCACGACGCCGGCGGGCAGGTGTACGTCGACGGGGCGAACCTCAACGCCCTGGTCGGGTTCGCGAAGCCGGGCAAGTTCGGCGCGGACGTGTCGCACCTGAACCTGCACAAGACGTTCTGCATTCCGCACGGCGGCGGCGGCCCGGGTGTCGGTCCGGTGGCGGTGCGGGCACACCTGGCGCCGTTCCTGCCCGGTGACCCGTTGGGCGCGCACGTCGACGCCACGCCGGCGATCTCGGCGGCGAAGTACGGGTCGGCGGGCATCCTGCCGATCCCGTGGGCGTACCTGCGGATGATGGGCGCGTCCGGGCTGACCCGGGCGACCGGCGTGGCGGTCCTCGCCGCGAACTATGTGGCGGCGCGACTGCGGGGGCACTTCCCGGTGCTGTACGCCGGCAACAAGGGCCTGGTCGCGCACGAGTGCATCCTCGACCTGCGGCCGCTGACGAAGGCGACCGGGGTGAGCGTGGACGACGTGGCGAAGCGGCTGATCGACTACGGCTTCCACGCGCCGACGATGTCGTTCCCGGTGGCGGGGACGCTCATGGTGGAGCCGACCGAGAGTGAGGACCTGGCCGAGCTGGACCGGTTCTGTGACGCGATGATCGCGATCCGGGCGGAGATCGAGCAGGTCGGGTCGGGGCAGTGGTCGGCGGAGGACAACCCCCTGGCCAACGCGCCGCACACCGCGTCGATGGTCAGCGGTGACGAGTGGCCGCACCCGTACCCGCGGTCGGTGGGCGCATACCCGGCCGGGGTGGACCGGGCCGGGAAGTACTGGCCGCCGGTGCGGCGCGTCGACGGCGCGTACGGCGACCGGAATCTGGTCTGCTCGTGCCCGTCGCCGGAGGCGTTCGAGGACTGACAACGCCGGAGGCGTTCCAGGACTGGCGACGGGCGAGCCGGGGCGGGCCGTGTGGCCGCCCCGGCAGCCGCTGCGACCTGGGCGGGGACGTCCCTTACCGGGGGACTAGCCTGGGTCGACGGCGGCTATTCGGTGACGCTGGGTGGTCAATCAGGCCACGAGGGCGTGGCGGGCGGGGCCGCGGTGCGGTGCGATGCTGCTGCCGTCGGGGAGCAGCTCGCCGGTGTCCTCGAAGACGATGACACCGTTGCAGAGCAGGCTCCAGCCCTGCTCACGGAAGCAGGCGAGGACTCGTGCGGCTTCCCGGTCGGTGGCTTCAGCGGAGGGGCAGGTCGGTTGGTGCTGGCACATCGGGTTCTCCGGACTGTGGGGGCACTGTGTCATGGTTCACATGACCAGTGACGCACAGTACCAAGCGAAAGTGTCCAGCATCGAGCAGGTGCCCGCCTGGTGCACGGGAAATCCACTGAACGGATGAGGAAGATCGGACCGTACGGCGTGGAAACGCTCCCACAGGTGGTGGTCGATGTACCCGCGGCACCGGTCGCGTGTCGAGGCGCGCTCACCGAACGCGCCCGCCTGCAGTGGCGCCGAGGCGACGGCGGCGACCCCGCGGCTCTCGCTGAGGAGTTCCTCGCCGCGCACGGACTGCCCCTGCACGACCTGACCCGACCCGCCACGACGCACTCGGACGCCGGGGCCTGCGGCGCGGCGCTCTACCTGTCCGCCGCCGCCGGGGCGCTGCTGGCCGGCGCACCCACCCCGGCACCCGAGCCCGCACCGGCCCTACCCGACCTCGCCGTGGTCATCTACGAGCACGGCACCACCATCCGACCCGCACCGCCCAGCTCGCCGCCCGCCTGGTGGCTCGGCCCGTGGACCGAGAGCTGGACCCCCCGCCAACACGCCGCCGCCATCGAGGCGGTCCGCACCGCCATCGGCCGCGGCGACGTCTACCAGACCAACATCGTCGGACACGCCGCCGCCCGCTACACCGGCGACCCGCTGCCCGCCCTGAGCCGCCTCGGCGCGCTCCCCGGCGCCCGCTACGGCGGCGTCCTCACCGGCGACGGGTGGGCGATCGGCTGCGCCTCCCCGGAAACCCTCGTCGAGGTCACCGACGGGCACCTCATCACCCGACCCATCAAGGGCACCCGCCCCGCCACCGCCGCCGGCCGCGCCGAACTTCTCGCCAGCGCCAAGGAACGCGCCGAACACATCATGATCGTCGACCTGGAACGCAACGACCTCGCCCGCATCGCCCGCACCGGCACCGTCGAAGTCGACGACCTGTTCGCCGTCCGCCGCTGGTGCGACCTGTGGCAGGCCGAGTCGACCGTGCGCGCCGCCGCCGCCGACGGCCTCGGCCTCGCCGACCTGCTGCGCGCCACCTGCCCCGGCGGCTCCGTCACCGGCGCGCCGAAACTCGCCGCCCTGACCCAGATCAGCGCCCTCGAACCCGTCGGCCGGGGCGCCGGCATGGGCGCGCTGGGCTGGGTCGCCCCCGGCCGCGTCGACCTCGGCCTGACCATCCGCACCGCCGCCGCCGACGGCGAGAAGCTGCACACCTGGGCCGGCGGCGGCATCACCTGGGACAGCGACGCATGCGCCGAGGTCGCCGAAGCCGCCGCGAAGACCACCCCGATCCGCGCCACCCTGGCCGGGCGCTGAACCCGCCGCCACCGGCGATACGCTGACCCGCATGACCATGCGGCCCATCCGGATCATCGGCGACCCCGTCCTGCGCACCCGATGCGAGCCGGTCACCACCTTCGACGCCGAGCTGCGCGCCCTGGTCACCGACCTGATGGACACTCTGCTCGGCGCCCCCGGCCGCGCCGGTGTCGCCGCACCGCAGATCGGCGTCAGCGCCCAGGTGTTCGTCTACGAGGCCGACGGGCACCGCGGCCACCTCATCAACCCCACCCTCGAGCTGTCCGACGAGCTTCAGGACGACGAGGAGGGCTGCCTGTCCATCCCCGGCCTGTACTTCCCGACCGCACGGGCCCTGCACGCCACCGCCCACGGCGTCGACCAGCACGGCGAGCCGTTGACCATCGCCGGCAGCGGGTTCCTCGCCCGCGCCCTGCAACACGAAACCGACCACCTGCTCGGCACGCTCTACGTCGACACCCTGCGCGGCGACATCCGCCGCCGCGCCCTACGCGAGATCCGCGCCGGCCGCTTCGACTCACCCAGCCGCCGCCGCTGACGCGCTACCGGGCCGTCAGCGTCCACTCGTCGTAGTCGGCGACCCGGGTGAAACCCACCCGCTCGTACAGGCGCACCGCCGCGGCGTTGTCCGCCTTCACGTTCAACGTCACGTGCGTGACGCTCGCCCGCAGTCGCACGCACAACGCCGCCACCACCGCCGCGCCCAACCCCCGCCCCCGCCAACGCGGATGCGTCGTGACATTGCCCAGGGCCGCCACCCGGTACGCCGGCGAGAACACGTGCACCCCGGCCACCGCGACCAGCTCGCCGCCCTCGCGTACCCCCAGGTACTGCCCGGTGTCGAGCATCCGCGCGTCGAACCAGTTGTCGGGGTACGCCTGCGCGTACAGGTTCACGCAGCCGCGGCAGGTCCGCCGGCCCGAGCAGCACACCCACCGCCGCCAGCCGGACCGGGTCCGTCAACGCCATCCGATGGTGCCGGCCACCGGGATCCAACCGGAACGACCCGGCCAGGGCGTCGGTCAGCCCGGGGGAGAGGTGCGCGTAGAGCCGGGCGGGCAGCACCGGATCACGCCCGCCAGCAACCGCGCCAGGACCGCCCGGTCGTGCTCCGCAACCGCCGCCATCAGCGGGCCACCCACTGGTCGTGACCGAGCTTCGCGACCAACGCCACGACCACCACCAGCAGCACCACCCGCACGAACCCCGACCCGCGACGCAACGCCATCCGCGCCCCCACCACCGCACCGGCGACGTTGCACACCGCCATCGCGGCACCCAGCAACCACCACACGTGCCCGGTCACCCCGAACACCACCAACGCACCCAGATTCGTACCCGCGTTGACGACCTTCGCCATCGCCGAGCCGTGCACGAAGTCCGCGCCCATCAGCGCGGTGAACGCCAAAACCAGGAACGTGCCCGTGCCCGGCCCGATCAACCCGTCGTACAGGGCGATACCCACCCCGGCCAGCGCGATCACCGCCGCCACACGCACCGGGGTCCGCCGCTGCGGCACCGCCACCACACCCAGCCGGGGGCGCAGCAACACGAACACCGCCACCGCCACCAACACGACCAACACCACCGGCCGGTACGCCGACGCCGGCACCGCCCCGGCGAGCGCGGCACCCACGCCCGCGCTGAACACCGCCAGCCCCGCCGCCGGCCCCGCCACCCGCCAGTCGACCTTGGTCCGCCGGGCGTACGTCGCCGCCGCCGTCGCCGTACCGAAGATCGCGGCCAACTTGTTGGTGCCCAGCGCGGTGGCCACCGGCAACCCCGGGGCGGCCACCAGCAACGCCGGCAGCAGCAACAACCCACCACCGCCGACCACGGCGTCGACCCACCCGGCCATCGCGGCGGCGGCCAGCAGGGTACTCAGCGTTACGGCGTCCACGGCCGGCAATTCTCCCCACCCGACGCGCCTGACCGGCACCCGAGTGGCCAGCCTCACCCGATCACCGACCCCGCGTACGCCGCAACCACACCCCCAACGCGCCGACCGCCACGAACACCAGCACGGAGCACAGCAACACCTTCACCACCCGGCAACCATGCCACGGCGACGTAGGGTGCAGGGGTGCGCCTGGCCACCTTCAACCTGCTGCACGGACGATCCCTCACCGACGGGCTCGTCGACTCCGACCGATTCGCCGCCGCCGTACGCGCCCTCGACGCCGACGTGCTCGCCCTGCAGGAGGTCGACCGCGACCAACACCGCAGCGGCAACCTCGACCTCACCGCCATCGCCGCACACGCCCTCGGCGCACCCCACCACCGCTTCGCCGCCGCCGTCGTCGGCACCCCCGGCGAACAGTTCCGCCCGCTGCGCCACGACGACGACGGGCACGGCGAACCCTGCTACGGCATCGGGCTGATCAGCCGCCACCCCGTCCGCAGCTGGCACGTCACCCGACTCAAGCCCGCCCCCGTCCGGTCACCGGTCTACGTGCCCGGCCCCCGCGGCGGCCTCATCCTGCTGCACGACGAACCCCGCGCCGTACTCGCCGCCGTCCTGGACACCCCGCACGGCCCGCTCACCGTCGCCGCGACCCACCTGTCCTTCGTACCCGGCTGGAACGCCCGCCAACTACGCCAGACCGTCCGCGCCCTCCGCGCGCTGCCCGCCCCCCGCGTCCTGCTCGGTGACCTCAACCTGCCCGCCGGCCCAGCCCGGCTCATCTCCGGCTGGCACCCCCTGGGCCGTCGCCCCACCTACCCCTCCGGGCAGCCCCGCGTCCAACTCGACCACATCCTCGCCGACCGGCACGCCCTCGAGCAGCTCCCACCCGTACGGGCCGTCACCGCGCCGCGGTCCACCATCTCCGACCACCGCCCCCTGCTGGTCGACCTCGGCTGAAAGTCGCCCCCGAAAGCCGCCATCGTCGGTCACGAATGTCTCGGGTGGCCTCACCCACACCACCACCGCACAACAGCGCCCGGGGGAGGGCGGCCCCGAGTCGCAAGATTCCCTCAAGATCATTGCATCGACGATCTCCGACAACCATGCTGGGCGGGTCGCGCCACGATCAACCAGTCGGAGGCCACATGAGACGTCAGCGACCCACCCTCATTGCCGTATCCACCCTCATCGCTCTCACCCTCACCATCGCACCCAGCCCCGCCAACGCCCAGAACGCCGCGGAACCCAACCAGGTCGCCAACCTCACCGTCCGCCAGGCCGACGGGTACGCCACCCTCGCCTGGCAGCCGGTCGACGGCGCCACCGACTACCAGATCGAACGCACCGCGGTCGACGCCGACGGCACCCCCACCGGCGCACCGACCATCGTCGGCATCTGGCGCCCCAACCGCCAGATCAACCAACAGTCACCCACCTTCGCCGACTCCGGATTCAACCCCGGAGACACGTTCCAGTGGCGGGTACGCGCACGAGCCGGCACCACCGAACAGCCCTACTCCGAGCCGATCGTCGCCACCACCACCGCACCCTGGGGCAACCCCGCAACCCCCGGCGAGCAACTGCGCACCCAGTGGGAGACCGCCCACGCCGCGCAGTACACCAGCGACACCGACGAGTACGCCTACACCGCCGCCATCGACGCCCTCAGCGACCGGGTCCGCGTCGTCGAGCTCGGCCGCACCGTCCAGAACCGACCCGTCAACATGATGGTCATCGGCTACCCCACCCCGGCCACCACCCCGGAGGCCGTCGCCGCCACCGCACCCGTGGCCATCAACTGCAACGTGCATGGCAACGAACCGGGTGACCGCGAAGCCTGCCTCATCATGGCCCGGCAACTCGCCTTCAGCACCGACCCCCGGGTCACCGACCTGCTCAGCCGCACCACCGTCCTGATCGTCCCCACCATCAACGGTGACGGCCGGGCCGCCAACACCCGCGGCAACTCCACCGGGCAGGACCTCAACCGCGACTACTCGCTCATCCGCCAGCCCGAGACCGCCGCGTACATCAAGATGGTCCGCGACTACCGACCCGTCGCCGGCTACGACGGCCACGAGTTCGGCAACTCCCGCGCCGGCGACCTGCCGATGCTGCCGCCCCGCCACCAGAACGTCGCCCAACCCATCTTCGACCAGTCCCAGGACATGATCGAAGGCCACATGTACGCCAAGGGCGCCGAAGCCGGCTGGTGGGCCTGCCCCTACGGCTGCGAAGGCGGCGGCAACGTCGGCCTCAGCGAGGAAACCATCCTGCGCAACACCCTCGGGCTCAAGAACGTCGCCAACTCCCTGCTGGAACTGCGCAGCTCCGGCGGACAGACCCGACCCGACGAGGGCAACACCGCCAACAACCGGCGCCGCAAGACCTACTCGGCCCTTTGGACCTTCCAGCAGTTCCTCGACTACCACCGGGCCGACCGCGGCGACATCCTCAACGCCCGCGCCGAGTCGATCGAAATCCAGGCCGCCAACACCGGCCGCCTCGTCTTCCGCGGCTCCCGACCCATCCCCGCCCACCCCGCCCCGCACCCCGGCGACAGCCCGCCGCCGCTCGACGCCCCCCGCGCCGACCTCATCCTCGACAACGCCCCGTGCGCCTACAAACTCACCGACGAGCAGTACAACGGCGCACGCACCGACGGCCCAGGCGGCGTCGGCACCACCGTGGCGCAGCGCATCGCCGCACACGGCTGGAAGGTCATCAAGACCGCCGACGGCTACTACGTCCCCCTCAACCAGCCCGAACGCGGCCTGATCCCGCTGCTCCTCGACACGAAGGGCGTGGAGAAGCTGACCGACGGCGAACGCATCTACCCGACCCTCACCGGCCGACGCAACGGACCACTGACCGTCTCCGGCTTCACCTGCGCCGCCGACGCCACCATCAACGGCCCGGTCACCGTCCGGACGGGCGCGGCACTCGTCGCGACCGGAACCACCATCAGTGGCCCCGTCAGCGCCACCAGCGCCGCCGGCGTCATGCTCGCCGACAGCACCATCAACGGCCCCGTCCAGATCACGAAGACCACCAACACGGTCTCCCTCATCGACGTCTCGATCGCCGGCCCGGTCAGCCTGTCCGGCAACACCACCGGCACCGACGCACCACTGCTGGCCGGCAACACCATCCGCGGCCCGCTCAGCTGCACCGGCAACAGCCCCGCCCCGATCAACCTGGGCGTCGCCAACACCGTGCACGGTCCGCGTACCACCCAGTGCGCGGCACTGTAACCACCAGCTAGCCGAGCCGACGTGCCGGCGGCGCGGGCACCACGCCCGCGCCGCCGGCACACCCATCCACCGACCCGTGGAGAACGCCGTGTCGCACCCCCGACCCACCCGGCCCCTCCGCCTCCTCGTGCCGGCACTGCTACTGGCCCTCACCGCCTGCACCGGCGCCCCCGCCACGGACGCGGCCCCACCGGCACCCCAGGTCACCGGACCACTCTGCGCCGCCCTGCCCACCGGCACCGACCCCGGAAACCCGACCTTCCTCGCCGACCAACCCGTCGACCAGGCGCTCCGATGGATGCCCACCCTCACCACCTTCGAGGCGGCCCTGCGCACCAGCGGAGTCCTCACCGACCTGCCCACCGGCGGCGGCGTCACCATCCTGGCGCCCTCCGACGACGCCTTCGCCGCCAAGTTCTCCGAGGACAACTGGGACGACCTGATGGCCCGCCACACCGACCAGCTGCGCACCCTGCTGAAGGCACACCTGATCACGGGAACCCACCGGATCGACGACCTGGTCAAGGCCGGCACCGCCACCACCCTCGACGGCACCACCGTCGCCATCACCCGTACCGGCCCCGCCGCCCGCCTCGCCGACCGCGCCGACGCGGTCTGCGCCGACTACCAGGCCACCAACACCCGCATCCACATCATCAACGCGGTACTCGGCCCACTGCCCACCACCGCCAACGACACCGACCAACGGGCCCACTGACCCCGCTCACCGCGCCGCCGCCCCCCGATCGACCGGCACGAGCGCCGCCAGCGCGCGGTTGGTCCGATTGGCCCGCACCGCGTCGCGCTGTTGCCCGGCCGTCACCTCGATGTACGTCTGCGACGACGCCAACGACGCGTGCCCCAGCAACCGCATGATCTCCGCCGCGCTCGCCCCGTCCTCCGCCAGCCGGGTGGCGAACGTGTGCCGCAGCGCGTGCAACCGCGCCCCACGCGGCACCCGGTCACCGATGCCCGCCCGCCGGTAACACGACTCCACCAGATACTGCAGCCCGCCGCGGCGCAGCGGCTCGCCGCGCCGGTCCACCAGCAACGCCGAGTCGGGGCGTACCGACCGCGACCCGAAGCGCCGGGCCCGACTGTCCAGGTAGTCCACCAGCACCCGATCCAGGTCCGCCTCAATCGGCACCACCCGCGGCCGCCCGCCCTTCCCGGTCACCTCGACCCGCCGCTCACCGGGCCGACCACCCAGCGAGCCGACCCGTAGCGCCAGCAGCTCCGACAGCCGCAGCCCGGCGCAGAGCGCCACCGCCAACACCGCGACGTCCCGCTCTGGCCACGGGTCACGCTGCCGACCGTCGTCACGGGCGGCCGACGCGAGCAGCACCTCGGGGGTGTCCGCGCCGCGCAGCGGCTTCGGCTGGGGGAGTAGCGCCCGAGGTCGCCCGACCGCCGGCATCGGGTTACCCGCCACGACCCCGTCGGCGACCAGGAACGTGAAGAAACTGTTCCAGGTGGACCAGGCCCGGTGCACCGACGCGGGCGCCCGGGGCGCGGCGAACCGGGCGAAGGCCGCCCGCATCACGCGGGGGGAGAGGTCGGTGATCGACAGCGCGTCCAGGGGCAGGGGAGTGGCGGCATCCTCGGCGACCAGCACCGCCACCGCGTGCAGGTCCCGCCGGTACGCCGCCAGGGTGTGCGGGGAGGGCTTGCGGGTCGCCCGGGCGATCAGGAACTCCTCGATCAGCACCCCGAGCGATTCGTCCTGGTTGTCATGCATAAGGGATATTATGCATGACTTTCACGTTCCCTGGAAGGTGGGGAGAAGGGGGAGTAGATACCAGAACTCCAGAGCCACCGTCCGACCCAGCTCACCGCGCTGGGTCGAGGAAACACGTATCGTGCGCGGCATGAGGTGGGCCGACGACCAGCCCGGGTGGGCTCCATGGGCATCACCAGCTGCGGTCGCCGGAAGCCGCAAGGCGGATGACGCATCGACCGGGACAGCCCCCGAAGGTGTCAGCAAGGACGGGCGGAGCTGGCGGATCGGCACGGCCAGCGACGTCGCCTGGATCGCCGGCCACACCACAACCGGCGGCCTGTCCGTCACCACCGCGATTCCACCGGTGTTCGACGCGTACGCCACCTTCCACCCGCCCGAGGACGTCAGTTTCGACGCCCACGAACACGCCGTCGTCAACGAGCTGGCGGCATGCACCCCGGACCAGCGCTGGTGGCTGGGCTATCTCGACACGGGCGCCCACGACATCGTCTTTCCCGGTGCTCTGAAGGTGTCGCTCTACTGGGGCTGGTCCTACGTGCTGGTCGAAGCCGGCCCCGAACAGGCCCTCACGTGGCGGACCGGTCACATGCGCGGCGACGGGCCGTTGCCCGACCTGTTCTTCCCGGCGGATCGTTCCTGGCTTGTCTCCGCCCTCTGGGACGACACCTGGACCGACGTTGGCGGCCGCACCGCTGTGGTCGCGGGCCTGCGGCGCAACCCGCTGGTCAACGCCCGCGTCGTCCAGCCCGACGAGGACGCGCTTCCGCCAGGACTGACGCGCGATTGACCACCCGCACCACCGGTGAGGGGACCGCCAGATCGGTCTACTTTACATAATGTGCATTATCGAATCAGTGCTCAGGCAGGTCGTGGCCGAGCAGAAGGGTGACTACGGCAAGGCGGTGACCATCGAGCCGCCGCTGCCGGCGGAGACCTCCCACTTCGCCGAGATGCTGCAGGATTGACGGCTGGCGCATCGGCGACAGTGTTCATGGTCGATGCGGGCTAACCTCCTGCCATGGTGGACGCCGCCAACCTTGAGGCCGCCGGAGCTGCCGTTCAGCATCTGAGCGGCCTGCTGGCGGACGTCTGGCTGGCAGTGGACGCTCCGGACCACGTCGGCGGGCGCTGGTTGGAGCTGTGCCGCGGGTCTCCGGTCGACCCGGTGTTCGTGTGCGTCGATGCCATGAGCAACGTGCTGCACGTGCGGTATCTCGGCCCGGAGAACCTCTCCATCGTCTACCTGCCCGGCTGGTTCTATGAGGTGGCGACGGCCGCCTCGCTGGGCCGTCCACTCGACGTCTCCGCCGCGACGGTGCTGGACTTCGCGACCGCGCGTCCCCTGGCCTTCGATTTGACCGTCGAGCACAGGATCCGGGATGCGGTGGAGACCGTGACGCTGCCGTCGGGGCGTGAGCCGGTCGAGTACGAGCCACTCCCCTACGGCTACGCGTTCGCGCCCGCGCATGGCTTCGGTATCTCCGAATCGCCGACGGGCGACCCGGCGACGGACCCGTCGGCGATCTTCCACTGGGGTGCGATGTCGCTGCGGGTCGCTGCGGCGCCCGGTGTCACGTTCGAGCAGCGACCGCTGCTGGGCGAGGTGGCCCTGGGTGTCGTCCGGGCGGCCTACCGTCCGGGTGACGGCAGTGTCACCTGCGATCAGGCGCTGCGCTTCGAGTTCGAGCGGCACCGTCATCCGATGACGGTTCCTTCGTTGGGCGCGCCGTTGCGTCCCGTACCGCTGGTGGAGCCGGACGTCGTCGCGAACGCGGTGGCTCTGGTTCGGGCGCTCGACGAGCCGCGGCCCGTTGCCGTGCAGGAGTCCTGTGCGGACGGGGTGGACCTGGTGTTGATGAAGCCGGATCTGCGTCGGTTGCCCCGGGGAGCTCCGTGGAGTTGGCAGCCGGATTGGCTGGTCGAAGCGGCGAAGGTCGTCGACGACGCCGTGTTCGCGATGGTGACGGGTCTGCTCGACACGTACGTCCAGTGGCTTGGCGGGCTGCCGGAGAGCGCACCCGTACCGATTCGTCTCCGTGTCGATCCTGCGAGCGCGGAGGATCGCTTTGCCTATCGACTCGATTTTCTGGACGCGGACGGTGAGGTGTCGGCCGAGCCGCCGGCGACGACCGCGCCTTTCGCACCGTGCTTCCGGTTGACCGTGGTCCGGACGGAGAACGTGCGGGTGCTGGTGGACCTGCCCCTCGGGGTGGCCGGCGGATCGGACATCGAGGGTGTCGTGCAGTACCGGGAGAAGATCGTGACGCACTTCGACGACGTGCCGCTGATGGTCGCCGATGGTGAGGTCGACACCGGGGCCCAGTTGGAGGCGCGGCCGGCGACGATCGAGGAGATCGTCCATATCGCCGTGGCGGTTGGCGAGTTCGTTCCGTTCCCACCCGTGCAGGTCATGTACGACCTGCGTGATCTGGGCAGCGTCGGGGCGTACGTGCTGACCGGGAAGGACCTCTACGGCGAGCCGATGGGTGGCCTGGAGGCGGCGATCACCCTCGGGGGTGTGCTGCTTCCCGAGGTTGCCGAGCGGGCGGTCGGCTCGTTGCTGGCCTCGGGTCGGCGGGTCACGACACTCGGCGATGATCCCGGTCGGCGTCTGCGGGAGGCGGCGGAGGCGGTGGTGTCCGACGATGGGGTGCTGGCCCGTTCGCTGGTCGAACGGGTCGAGGGAAGCCCACCATGACGCGTGTGCCGGGCAGTGCCGGCTTGTCTGTCCCGGAGCGGCTCGCGCTGGTGGGCCAGCTCCAGCGCATGACTCCGCAGGCCCGGGCGCTCCTGCGGCCGGGCGTCGTGCCGCTGGCGTTTCTGCGCGATGTCGAGCAGTTGGTCGACCCGTCCGGCGTCTGTCTTCGGTCCGGCTTCCTGCAGCACGCCTTCGAGGCGGCGCGCCGGGATTTCCCGATAATCTCGATGGAGGGTTTCCTGGCGGGCGCGGGCCAGGGGTCGTTGCTGGCCGATGTGGTCGACGCGCTGCTCGGGGAGGCGTCCGCGACGCTGCTGCGCACGTCGGACCCCGCGCGCTACGTCGACGCGTTGCGACGTTCGTACGCTGATTTCCGAACGGTCGCGACGCCGTTCGACGGTGGGGTGTCCTACGGGTCGTACCGGTACCACGAGGGTTTCCACGTCGAGTTGCCCGAGGATCTGAACGTCATGCCGATGAACGCTCCGGTCGGCCTGGATCCGCGCTACCCGGCGTACGGCGCGGTGGTGACCGGTCGGGGTCACCGCTCGATCGGCATGGTCATGGCGTCGCGGGTGTGGGATCGGGAGATCCCGTTGACCGCGCGGGGTCCGGACCTGTTCCGGGAGTTGCAGGTGCGGAGTCTCGACGAGGTGCACGCCTGGGACTACGACCCCGACCTGTTGGTGTCCGAGGTGCAGATCGCCCACATGATCTCGACCGGGGACGCCCCGATCTACCGCTTCTCGTTCGAGAAGGGGCCGCCTCGCGCTCGGACGGTGACACAGGCGCGGTGGGAGCTCGCGGCGCGGCTGGAGGACGAGCGGGTCCTGACCGTCGACAACGCCGAGCTCCAGCGGTTGTGGGATCACCACGGTCGTAGTGCGACGGTGCCGCGGGGGGATCCGCTGGACGTGCGCAGCCGGTACGGCCGTGATCCGTACTACCGGCTGTCGCGGGATGAGCTGTTCGAGATGGCCATGGGGCTTCCGTCGGCGCGGAACGTGGCGATCCGTGTCTATGAGTGGGAGCACGCGAGACCTCAGCGGTTCATCAGGGAGATGCAGCGGTGGGTTCGGACGTTGCGCAAGAAGCTCGACGAGGATGTGTGGAGCAGTCGGCTGTCGATGCTGACCGGGGCGAGCGAGCCGGGCAATCTGCACCTGCTCTCCCCACGGGACCACGCGCTGACCGACCTCTACGCCGGACGCATGATGGGCGGGATCACCCGGCTGGACCGCTGGGGTAACCGGGTGGTCCCGACCGTCGCGGAAGAGGCCGACTACGACTTCGCGGCGCGCGCGCAGGACTACACGTCACAGTACGGGGCGACCGCGGAGCCGTTTCCCCTGACCGACATCGCTCGGGTGGCCGAGCCGGTCGTGGCGTTCGAGCAGCGGACCCTGGCCGAGCTGATGGCCGCGCTGCGGGACGACGAGTGGCAGAGGGCGTTGGCCTCGACACCGGAGGCGGCCGGGGCCTGGAACGAGCTCGTGCGACGACTCAACAGCCACGTCGACGGCTACGGCATGCCGACCGCGCTGCATCTGCCTCAACTCTGACTGGAGGATCGGCCATGCCGGCAACACCAGAGGCCACGCTCCGTTTCGTGCAGGTGCGTCGGACGGGTGACCCCGCGGGCGCTGAGGACGGCGCCTGTACCGCCGGACCGACTGTCATCGGGCCGGTGTTCGATTTCCGTGACGACTGGTCGCCGCCGGTCCGCAACGCGGTGACGGGCCGCGACGTGGAGCAGGCCTGGGCGCTGTACGCGGCGCGGAGGAAGGAGCAGGACGACGCGGTCGAGGATCTCGGTCGCCTGGTCGTGGCCCTGGTGCGGCGGGCCGCGGTCGACTCGCGGCTCACTGTCGGGAAGCTGCGTGAGGTCATCGCCGAGTGGGCGGCCGAGCGGCAGGTGACCTCGGAACAGCTCGGCGCCCCGGTGGCCGCCCTCACGCGCTGGGCCGTGGACATGACCGCTCTCGGCCGGTTCCTGGGGCGGCCGCGTGGCGTGGTGTCGAGTGTCGTTCTGCGTCTGCTGCGTGGTGTCACGCTGGTCCGTCTCGCCGGCAGTGCCGCCGAGGACGCCTGCCTGGTCCGCTCGTTGGTCGGTGGTCGTGACCTGGAGTTGCCGCCCGCACCGAAGCCGGCGCCGCAGCTCGACGCCGACATCGGGCATGCCCAGCAGTTCGCCGAGTTGGCCGTGCACGTCGGGCGGTTGCTCATCCGGGCACGCGTGACCGGTTCCACGGATCCGACTCTCGCCGACGTGCGGGCGGCTGGCTTCGTCGACCTTGGCCCGGCCATCGAGGCGACGTCGCGCGCCGCCGGCGAATTGGGCGTGCCGGCCACGGCCACGCTGCGTGCCCTGCGCACGCTGTTCGACACCGAGCGGGAGGCTGCCCGCCGTCGGGCGGATCGGCGGGCCGACGCGGCGGATTCGGGACGGCTGGTCGAGAGCGTGCCCATCGGTGACGACATCGAGTACGTTCCGCCCCGCGTGCCGGTGCTGGGCGCGCAGGCGCGGGTCGCCGGTCGCGGTGACCTCATGGTCATCCGGACCGCGCATCTGCGCTACGAGTTGGGTGAGATCTCGCATGTGGAGAACGTGCTGGCCAGCGAGGTACGCGGGCGGACCCATGTGGTCGACACCAGCACCCGGGAGTCGGTCACCACGTCGACGCAGTCGATCGCCGAGACCACGCAGGAGTTGGAGACCACGGAGCAGAACAGCCTGGACCGGGCGCTCACCACCGCGGCGACCCAGAGCACGTCGACGTCGTTGGGGGTGAGCGTGTCCGGTGGCTTCGGCCCGGTCCAGGCTGGTGTGGACATCAACGCCGACCGGTCCACGACCACCGCGAGCAGCATGAGCTCGGCTGTTTCGTACTCGAAGACCCTCACGGAGCGGGCGTCCGAGCTGCTGCGCAGCGAGGTGTCCGAGCGTCGCTCGATCACCAGCACGACGCGGGTGACCGAGACCAACGAGCACCGGTTCGACAACGGCGACGGGTCGGTGAACATCATCGGTGTGTACCGGTGGCTCACGAAGGTCGACCAGGCTCAGGTCTACAACTACGGGGAACGGCTGCTGCTGCAGTTCGTCGTGCCGGAGCCGGCCGCCGTGCTGGTCCACCTGGCGCAGCTGAGCACCGACGAGGGCGCGGTCGCGAAGCCGACCGGTTGGTTCCTCGACGTGGCCGATCTGAACGAGGAGAACTACGCCGACAAGGCGGCGCGCTGGGATGTGGTGGGCGTGGAACCGCCGCCCGAGTCGGAGGTGTCGGCCACCGTCACGTTCGCCGATCCCCCGGCTCGCCCGTTCGACTACCCCCGTAACTCCACGGACAAGTCGCAGCCGGAGTGGGGCTACAGCTCGTACGTCGGTGAGGTGCCGGTGCCGGCCGGTTACGAGGCGACCGAGGCGTACGTGACCACGACGTGGGGGCTGGTGGAGGGTGAGTACACCGCGGAGGAGGGCAGCCCGCCGCAGGCCGTGCAGATCTCCATCGGGGAGAAGCGGGTCAGCAGCAGCGACGGCGGGGACGGCCAGATGACTGTCACGCTCGATCAGGTGCTCCCCGGGCCGCTGCCGGTCGGGATCAGCGCCGATCAGCGTGGCGGGCTCACGGTCGTGGTGCGGGTGCGCTGCGAGCGCACCACCGCCGCGTACGAGGCGTGGCGGCTGCGGGCGTACGAGACGATTCGGGCCAGCTATCTGACGCAGTTGGCGGCGTACGAGAACGACCAGCGTCTGCGGTTGGCCCGGGCGGTGTACCGGTCCGAGCAGTCGGCGGAGGTGAACCGGCGGGTCGAGCAGGTGGAGTTGAAACGGGCCTGCCAGAGTGTCCTCTTCGGTCATGAGTTCGACCAGTTCGGCAGTCTGACCTTCCCGGCCGACGACGCGCCTCGGATCAACCGTGTCGAGATCAGCGCGGAGGCGGATCAGATCCAGTTCGGCGAGGACCTCTTCGAGTGGGAGAGCATGGTCTACCTGTTCTACCCGTACCAGTGGGCCGGTCGGGAGCGGTGGGCGACGTTACGGTCCCGGACCAGCTCGGACGCCGTTCATGAGGCGTTCCTGCAGGCCGGTGCCGCCCGGGTGACGGTGCCGGTGCGAGCTGGTTACGAGCACGCGGTCGGGCGGTACCTGGAGACCTCGCAGATCCCGGCGCTGACGCCGCGTCCCTGGCGCGATGGTGGGAACCCGTACCCGCCGATCGAGGATCTGATCGGTGACGCCCTCGACCGACCGGGCGAGGAGGTTGCCGTCGGCGAGCCCTGGGAGGTGCGCACTCCGACGGCGCTGATCTGTCTGCAGGTTGGAGCCGAGCTGAATCCGGAGTCGGCGTGAGCGGCGGGCTGTTCTCAGGTGCCGGATCGGTGCAGCCAGTCCTCGGTGAGTGACCGCAGCAGCGCGGGTTGTTCGAACGGCAGGTAGTGCCCGGCCGCGTCGATCGCCGTGAAGGTGCCGCGGGGATAGCGGCGCATGGCGTGGAACTGGTCGGCGTAGCCGACGATGCCGTCCTGCCGGCCGGTGACGACGCTGACCGGACCGTCGAAGGTGATGTCGGTGTCCTCGTCGGGAAGGGCGTACTCGGGGCCTGCGCGTAGTTCCTTTTGGAACGTGTCATCGCCGGGGCCGCCGGACTCCAGTGCCGCGAGCACGGTCGCGACGACGGCCGGTGTGCGGTGACCCAGCGCCACGTCGAGGTGGGCGCGCAGGCCGGTGGGGGCGCCGTCGAGCCAGCCCGGGGGCGCTTCGGGTGCAGCGGGCTCGGGCAGGGTCCGGCTTGCTGGCGCGATGGTGACGCCGGGGCAGACGAGGAGCAGGCCGCGGACGAGGTGCGGCCGTTGACGCGCTATGCCGGCGGCCAGGTACGCGCCGTAGGACGCGCCCGCCAGCAGGACCGGCCCGTCGATGTGGCGGTCGAGCCAGGCGGCCACGGTGTCCAGTACCGCCTGGGAGGTGGGCCGACAGGTCACTGGGGAATCTCCGTGGCCCGGCAGATCCAGGTACACCTCTCGCAGGCCGGCGCCCGCGAACGCCGGGGCGAAGGCGGCGGCCGTGGCGGCGCGCGTCGTGCTGAACATGGGAAGGCAGACGACTGTCGATCCAGTGTGTGTCGACTCGTCGACAGCCAGGTCCATGCCGGGAGCCTAGCCCGAGGCAGGGTCACCGAGATGACCGTCGACCCGCGGGTCATGCGGCTGAGCAGCCACCGTCTGACCGAGGAGGTGACCGCGGCGGTCAACGCGTCCCTGGCCGCCCGGTCGAGCCGTGGACCAGCGAGAGCGACGACTGGCGGCGAAGTAGCCGACGGCCGGCAAGATCGTGGGCCCGTAGGATCGGGTCATGTCTGAGGCCCAGCCGACCCCACGGTTCCGCCAGCGTGCGGCGAAGATGGGCGAGTTGGTGGCCCGGCAGATCCTGGAGGACATCGTCGAGCAGGGGCTGCCCGCCGGGGCGGGACTGCCCACCGAGGCTCAGATGCTGCAGGCGTACGGGGTCAGCCGCGGCACTCTGCGCGAGGCGTTGCGGATTCTGGAGAACAACGGCCTGGTGCGGGTTCGGCCGGGTCGTGGTGGCGGGCCGATCGTCGGGGCGGTCGATCCGCACACCTTCGGTCGGACGATGGCGCTGTTCATGCAGATGGGCCGGACCCGGTTCGGTGAGCTGGTCGAGGCGCGCGTGATCATGGAGCCGATGATGGCCAGGTTGGCTGCCGAGCGCCGCGACGCCGTGCGTCTGCGCGAGTTGGCCGAGTCGATGCGGGAACACAGCACGCTGGAGGAGCGCGACGAGGCCAGCTACCTGGCTGTCATGCAGCGTTTCCACGGTGTGGTGGCGGGCTTGTCGGGCAACGGGGTGCTGGATCTGTTCGGCCGGGCGCTGAAGGAGATCTACACCGAGCGGGTCGTCGCGGCCGAGCGTCGCCCGGAGCGCTGGGAGGACGTGCGACGCGAGCACCAGGCGGTCGCCGCGGCGATCATCGACGGCGACGGCGTTGAGGCGGAGAAGTTGATGCGGGCGCACATGGCCGCCCTGGCTGATCACCTCGAACGCGACTACGCGGGTCTGCACGACGAGGTGATCGGCTGGTGGTGAGGCCCGGTCAGGACAGTGCGCTGGAGAGCACCGCCTGCACTGGTGTGTGGTCCTGGTCGACCCGCCAGGTGGTGTCCTGGTCGCGCCAGTCGGTGCCGAGGCTGGTTACCGCCGGCATCACTTCCCTGGCGAACAGGGTCAGGTGGTCGCGTACCTCGTTGCTGGTCATGTCGCCGGCGTGGTTCATCAGGATGAGGTGCCCGACGCCGGTCCGCTCGTAGAGGCGGTGGATCTGCGCGGTCACCTGGTCGGGGGTGCCGACGAGCAGGATGCCGGCGTCGATGAGGTCCTCGTAGCTCATCGAGCGGACCGCGCCGAGGCGGCCCTGGAGTGCGGCCACGGCCGCGGACGGTGGAAAGTAGCCGGGTGGGCTGGCCGCTCCGAGTCGCAACCGTCCGGGCTTGAGGTAGTACATGAGCTTGCGGCCGATGTCGCGGGCTTTCTCCTCGGTCGGGGCGACGTGGCACAGGGCCATGTAGGCGAAGCGGTCCGGGCCGGGTTCGGGTTGGCCGGCCGCGACGGCTGTTCGGCGGTAGAGCCGGAAGGAGGTCGCGGTGTCGTCGTACGTGCCGAGCAGGTTGCACAGGGTGTAGCCGTGTCGGGCGGTCCATTCGACCAGTCGGGTGGAGGTGCCGCTGACCCAGATCGGTGGGTGCGGCTGCTGGTACGGGCGTGGCCACACGCTGACGTACCGGTAGTGGTAGTGGCGGCCTTCCCAGGAGAAGACGTCGCCGCTGGTCCACGCCTTTTTGATCAGGTCGTGGGCCTCGATGAACATCTCCAGGTTGTGCACGGGGTTCTGGTTGGAGGGGAACGTCTCGCCCTGGACGCCGCGGACGAACCCGCAGTCGATGCGGCCGCCGCTGACCGAGTCCAGGTAGGCGATCTCCTCGGCGACTCGGATGGGGCTCTCCCGGTGCGGCAGCGGGGTGCCGAGCACCAGGACCCGGCCGCGTCGGGTGCGGTGCAGCACCGACGCGGCGCTGAGGGTGGCCGACACCTGCAGGGTCGACGCCGACTGGTGGTGCTCGTTGACCATCAGGTCGAAGCCGAGTTCGTCGGCGAGTTCGTACTCGTCGAGGTAGCGCTGGTAGAGCTCGTGGCCGAGGACCGGGTCGTAGTACCGGTTGGGCATGAAGTATTTGAGGCCCCGGTTGGCCTCTTCCGCCTCGGGTGGGACGAACGGGTAGGGCATTTCGGTGAAGTGGTAGAGCCTCACAGGGCCTCTCCCCTCAGGAAGGACCGGACCAGCTGGTGGAACTCGTCGGGACGCTCCAGGTACGGGTAGTGCCCGGCGTCCGGGAGGTCGACGAAGTGCGCCGATGGCAGCAGGTCGGCCAGTGCCGCGCTGTGCCTTGGTGGTACGAGCCGGTCGCGGGCGCCGGCCAGCACCAGTGTCGGCATGGTGGCCAGGTACAGCCATCGGCGCAGCCGTGGGTCGTGCAGGAACGGTTTCCAGGCGTATCGCGACAGGGCGGCCCGGTCGGCGAACGCCTGCTCGTATTCGCTGTCGGTGAGGCCGGCGGGATAGCCGGGCATCCGCAGGTCGCGGCAGGCGGCGGGGTCGGCCCAGCCCAGCTCCACCACCTCGGCCGGGTCGAGCAGCAGGATGTCGGCGAAGTCGGGCTCGGTCGGCCCGGACAGTTTCACCCCGTACGGGGAGACGAGGACGAGTGAGGCGAACAGGTGTGGTGCGCGTACCGCCATGTCCAGTGCGATCCAGCCGCCGAAGCCCGCGCCGGCCAGGTGGAGGGGGCCGGTGGCCGGATCGCGTACCAGGTCGGCGGTGAGGCCGGACAGGTAGTGCTGCGCGAGGTCGGCGACGGTGTCCCATTCCTGCGTGGTGTCGTCCAGTGGTGTGCCGAAGCCGGGGTGTCGGGGCACGATGACGTCGAGGTCGCGTGCCAGCAGGTTCAGCGCACCGACCGGCCCGGGTAGCACGTCCGCGTCGTGGAGGAACAGCAGCGTGCTCACGGTGTGCCCCTCCCCTGCGTGAAGAAGGTTCGCAGGAGGGCGGCGACCGTTTCGGGTTGGTCGAGGTTCGGCGCGTGTCTGGCGTCCATGCGGTGCACGTGGACCTGTGGGGACAGGTTGTCGAAGTGTCGGCCCCAGTCCGGTTCGAGCAGGTCGTCTCGGGTGGCCTCGACCACCAGCACCGGTAGGGGGCAGTCGCGCAGGGGGGCCGGCCAGTCGTCGGGGCCGCCGGGTCTGGGCAGCGTGGGGTGGCGCATCCGGGGGGCCAGGCACGCCTGCACGTGTCCAGGTTTGCGGGTGTTGGCGTAGCGCAACCGGACGGCTTCGTCGAAGCCGGCGTAGTGGTCGGTCATGAGGGCGAGGAGGCGGTGCATGTCTTCTTCGGTGCCGTCGAAGCGGCCGAGTTCGCTGGTTCCCTTGGCGGATCGCCACGGGCCGCCGGTGCCGCAGATGCTCACCGCGGACAGGGCGGGGAGGGTGGGTGCTGGTGTGGCGAGGGCCCGCAGCAGGAGGGATCCTCCGAAGGACTGGCCGGCGAAGTGCGCGGCGTCGACGCCGAGGGCGGTGCAGAAGGCCGCGAGGTGGGCGGTGCGGAAGGAGTACGGTGACCGGTCCAGGTAGACGACCTTGTCGGTGTCGCCGTATCCGAGCAGGTCGGGTGCGAGTACCCGGTAGTGCTGGGCGAGGATGGGCATGACGTCGGCCCAGCTGCCGATGGCGTCGCCGCCGAACGCTCCATCGTGGACGAGGACGACGGTGCCCTCGGGTTGTCCGGGGGGTGCGCATTCCCAGTAGCGGGTGGTGAACCCGCCGGCGTCGACGGTGTGGGTCCGTGGTGGGGGCATTTTCCTGCCTTCGGGGCGGGTGCGTCGTGCGTGTATCGGGGTTGTCAGAGCGCGTCGGCCTGGAAGGTGCCGTAGCGCCCGTTGAGGTAGAGCAGTGGCGGGGCGTCGGTCTGGGATCGGGCGTGCAGCACCTCGCCGCACAGGATCCAGTGGTCGCCGCCCTGGTGTACGGCGGTGGTGCGGCATTCGAGGACCGCGGTGGTGCCGGTGGCGAGGGTGGGCACCGGCGTACGGCCGGTGACCATGGCCGCGGCGAGGTCGTCGAGGTCTCGGCCGCGGGCGGCGAATGCCCGCGCCCAGGTGGCGCGGTCCGCGGCGAGGTAGTTGATGCTGAACCGGCCGGCTCGTTCGGCCAGGGGCGCGAGGCCGGTCTTCTGGTCGACGGCGACCATGGCCATCGGTGGTTCGCCGGACAGGGAGGTGGCGGAGGTGCAGGTGATGCCGGTGACGCCGGCCGGGCCACCGGGCACGAGCACGATCGCCACCGGTGCGGGCACCTGTCGGAAGGCGGCCCGGAACCGGGTGGTCTCGACGAGGCGTTCACGGCTGGTGGGGTTCATCGTGCCGCTCCCCTGTCGGTTGGTTGTCCATTCGGGTCAGCCACAGGTGGTGTACGTCGGGTCGGGTGGTGAGGCGGTCCGCCGCGGGGCTGCCGCCGATCACCACCGCTGAGGCGACCCAGTCGGCGGTGGCGCCGGTACGGGCGAGAACCGTTGTCTGGGTGATGTCGGAGCTGGCCGGCTGTCCGGTGCCCGGGTCGATCAGGTGGTGGCGGTCGGTGCCCCAGCGGCGTTTGCCGGTGCCGCTGGTGGCGATGCCGCCGTCGCGTACCAGCAGGATCTCGCCGTTGGGCAGTTCGACGGGCCAGCCGTCGCCGTCCGGACCCGGTCCCCGGCAGGTCACGTCTCCCCCGATGCTGGCTGCCGAGTTGGGGCCCAGCCAGGTCACGACGTCGTCAGCCCACCTGCCCTTCGCCAGCGCCCCGACGTCGACGCCGTATCCGGGTGCCAGGCGGGCCGTGTGGTCGCGCAGTTCCAGCAGCGAGGCCAGCGGTGGCACGGGCGTCGGTGTCGTGGGTGGTGCGGCGGGCGAGGTGTCGGTCGCCCAGGACCGTACGTAGCCGGCGGCGAGCAGCCGCGGCAGGATCGCCGCGTTGACCAGGCCGGCGCTGGCGACGGCCACCGTGAGGGCGTGTCGGAGCATGGCGTGCAGGTCGTCGGAGATGGGGTGCCATTGCCCGGCGGCGGCGTTCAGTTGGGAGAGTTCGCTGTCGGCGCGGAAGCGGGAGTACATCAGGTCTAGTGCCCGTAACCGTCGCTGCACTTCGGTGAAGGGTGTGGCCGGTGGGCCTTGGCTGGCCAGCGTCACGTCGCAGGTGAACACCTGGCAGGTGTGCCGCCGCACGGTGGTGGGCAGGTGGTGCGTCGGCGCGGTGGACGCGACGGTCATGTGGGCTCTCCCTTCACCACCAGTCTTAACATGCTAAACATGATGATGTTTACAAGGCAAGGGTCGGTCCCCCCGGCCGGCCCCTGCCTCGCGGGGCCGGCCGGGGTCCCGCAGACCGGTTACCGGTCCGCGGTGGCCCGGTCCAGTACCTCCCGGGCGCTGCGGGCCACCGCCGCGTCGATCATCCGCCCGTCGGCGGCGACCGCCACCCCCGAGCCGCTCTGTTCGGCGCCCGCCAGCCGGTCGACGATGTCCTGGGCCGCGTCGACCTCGGCCGCCGTCGGCGAGAACACCCGGTTGACGACGGGCACCTGCGCGGGATGGATCGCCGTGCGGCCGCGAAATCCCTGGCGCAGCAGCAACCGGCTGGTCGCCTCAAGTCGGTCCGGGTCGCGCAGGGCCGTCTCCGTCGGGCCCACCGGCGGGGCGAGACCGACCGCCGCGCAGGCCAGGACGGCACGCGAGCGAAACGGCCACAGCTCCACCTTGTCCGGACCGGGTTGCAGGCGCAGCTCCGCGGCAAGGTCCGCCTCCCCCAGGCCGATGCGCTCGACCCGAGGTGCGGCGGCCACCGCCTCGGCGCGCAGCACCCCGCCGGCCGTCTCCAGCAGTGCGAACACCGCGATGCCACCGACCGGGAGGCCATGATCCCGTTCCGCGTCACCGAGCAGCCGGTGCACCTCGGCCAACAGGTCGACGTCGGCCTTCGGCACGACCACGCCGGTCAGGTGCGGGCCGACCACCGCGACGATGTCCGCGCTCGGCGTGTCCGCGTTGAGGCGTACCCACCATTGCGGAGTGGCGGGCGCCGACGCCGCGGCGTCGGCGAGGAACGCGCCGACGGTGGTCCGGGCGGTGGCCTTCTTCGCCGGTGCCACCGCGTCCTCCAGGTCGAGGATGCAGGCGTCGGCGCCACGGGCCGCCGCACGCGCCACCTTGTCCGGCTGGTCGCCCGGCACGTACAGGTAGCTGCGGGCGGTGGCCCGGGGCTGTCCGACGGCGGTCACGGCCGGGTGGGGCGGGCCAGGTACCGGCCGCGTGGCTGCCCGACCACGGTGCCGTCGCGCAGGATCTGCTCGCCGCGCAGGAACGTGTCGGTGACGCGAGCGGTCAACTCCATGCCCTCGAACGGCGTGTAGTCCTGTGCCGACAGTGACTCGTCGGCGCGTACCGTCCAGGTGTGGTCCGGGTCGACCAGGCAGAAGTCGGCATCCAACCCTTCGGCGATGGCGCCCTTGGTGGCCAGTCCGAATCGGCGCGACGGCGCCCACGAGGTCAGCTCGGCGACACGGGCGTACGACAGGCCACGCTTGGAGCCCTCGCTGATCAGGCCGGGCAGCAGGTACTCGGCGCCGCCGAAGCCGGATTTGGCGACGAAGATGTCGTCCTTCGGCTCGCCGAACTTGGTCTCGGCGCGGCAGCACGCGTGGTCGCTGACGACCCAGTCGAGATTGCCGTCGAGCAGGTAGCCCCAGAGCGCCTCCACGTCCTCGCGGGGACGCAACGGCGGGTTGACCTTGCCGCCGAGGCCGTACGCGGTGTCGATGTCGGCCAGCAGGTGACCGATGGTCACCTCGCGGCGGAAGTCGACGTGCGGGAACGCCTGGGCCATGCGCATCGCCGCGTCGACCGCCTTGGCCGACGACAGGTGCAGCAGGTTGATGGTGGGCAGGCCGGTCTCGTGCGCGAGGTAGGCGGCGATGCTGATCGCGAGCCCCTCGGAGTGCGGTGGCCGGGAGGCGCTGTACGCCGCCAGCCCGCTCAGCGTGCCCTCCTCCTCGACCAACCGGGTGTACGCCCGCATGATCTCCGCCGTCTCGCAGTGCAGGGACAGCGAGATCTCGTCGGCCAGGTCGGGGAACTGCTCGCGGGCGGCCTGCACACCGCGCATGACGAACTCGAAGTGGGCGTAGTCGTAGCGGGCGTCCGGCGGGATCATGAGGAAGGAGCTCTGGTCGGTCGAGCGTCCGTGCAGCCCGTGGCCACCGTAGAACATGAAGACCTTGAACGAGGTGATCCCGTGGTCGCGGACCAGGTCGGGGATCTCGTCGATGTGCTCGGCGGTCATCGGCGCGACGTGGAAGGCGTAGTCCACGTACGACTTCTGGTCGGTGGCGCTGAGCACCTCCGGGAAGAACTCGCGGTACGGTCCGCCCCGGTTGAGGTAGTACTGGCCGGTCCGGATGTAGTTGATCGCGGAGGTGACACCGCCCTGCGCGCAGGCGCGGCTCTCCGTGCCGGTGTCCTCGGCCAGCGGGTGGTAGATGCCCCAGTGCTGGTGCGCGTCGACGACGCCCGGGAAGGCGAGCTTGCCGCCGGCGTCGACGACGGTGTTCGCGCGGGTGGGGTCGATCGAGCGGGCGAGGCTTGCCACCCGTCCGTCGCGTACGCCGATGTCCAGCGCCGCGGGCTCGGCCTGGTCGTGCCGCACCACTCTGACGTTCTTCACTACGAGATCGAAAGGTTCCACGATGTGCTCCTGAGGTTGGCGGACAGCGGAGTGGGTGCGGTGTCAGTCGGAGCCGGTGCCGCTCCGGAGTCGGGTCAGTGGGCGCAGCAGGTCGCCGACGTCCGTGACGTCGGCCAGGCCGAGCACGGTGGCCACCACTCGGTCGGCGGTGTCCGGGTCGACCCGCCCGGCGACGTTGTCCCGGAACTTCAACGCCAGTTCGGCGTCGGACAGGGGTCGCTGCGGGCCGCCGCGGTTGGTCAGCACCTCCTCGCGCCACGTCCGTCCGTCGTCGGTGCGTACCGCCACGATGGCCGGGAACTGATGCGGGAAGATCGTGTTGCACTCGTCGTCGGGGACCACGTCGACGCGGGCCATCAGCGCCCGGCGCTGGGGGTCACGGGCCAGCTCGTCGGTGAAGTCCTCCAGCCCGAGCCCCAGCCCGCCGCCGCCGAGCAGGCCGGCGACGACCGCGTACGGCCCGCTGAACTGCGCCTGGTAGCCGGTGTCCGGGGCGCGTTTGGTGGCGATCGGCTCCCCGATGGTGCGGATCACCGCGGCGGGTACCCGCAGTTCGATGTGCTCGATCCGGTCCACGGGCACGCCCTGCGCGCGCAGGGCCAGGCCGGCGTCGATGGCCGCGTGGGTGAAGTGGTTGGCGGGGTACGGCTTGAAGAAGATGTCCGGCACCGCCCACCGCTCGCCGAGCCCGTCGGTGACCTGGTCGTGGTCGGCCTCACCGCGGAGGAAGGCGGTGAAGAAACCGAACCGGCCCTCCAGCACGGTGGGCGGCCCGGTGAAGCCGCGCCGGACCAGGTCTGCGGCGGTGACGGCGCTGTGTGCGGCCCAGCCGCAGTGCAGCCGCTTGACCGTGCCGCCGGTTCGGTTGGCCTCGATCACCCCGGAGGCCATGGAGGCGGTCACTCCGAGCACGTCCAGCAGCCCGTCCTCGTCGAGGCCCAGCAGCATGCCGGCGGCCACGGCGCCGCCCATCGCGCCGCAGATGGAGGTGGCGTGCTGGCCGTGTTCGAAGAACACCGAGTTGTTCAGCACCGGGTCGAAGCCGGCCATCCCCAGCCGTACGGTCACCTCGATGCCGACCGCGACCGCGTTGGTGAGCGCGGCGCCGTCGGCGCCGGCGGCCTGCGCGGCGGCCAGGGCCGCCGGGACCACGGCGGCGCTGGGGTGCAGCACCGAGGGCAGGTGGGTGTCGTCGTAGTCCAGCGAGTGGGCGAGTACGCCGTTGCCGAACGCGGCCTGCGCCGCCGGCACCGCGTCGGGCAGCCCGACGACGTGTGCGTGGGCGCGCCCGCCCTGGTCGGCGACGTAGTCCAACGCGGCGCGGCTGGTCGGCAGCCGGTGCGCGGCCACGCACAGCCCGAGGATGTCGAGCACCCGTTGGCGCACGCTGGTGGCGAGCCGCTCGGGCAGGGGCTCGGCGGCCGTGCGGGCCGCGAAGGCGGCGAGTTGGCGGGCGAGGGTCTGCTCAGCCATTGACGATCACCGCCAGGGGGCGGACCGGCGAGCCGGTGGCGCCGAAGATGGCCAGAGGCGACAGCACGAACAGGAACTCGTGGACACCGTCGGCGGCCAACTCCTCCAGCGCCATCGTCTCGATGATGTAGACGCCGCGTTCCACCAGCAGCACGCGGTGGGCCGGTAGGACGCTGTGCCCGGCCCTCGGTCGTAGGCACTCGAAGGCGATGGTGTCCGCCCCGGCGGCGTGTACGCCCTGATCGGCGAGCCAGGTGGCGCCGGCTTCGGCGACTCCGGGTACGCCGGTGTCGTGCCCGACGTAGCGGGTGCGGTCCTCGTGGTCGAACAGTGTGCCCCAGCCGCTGCGGACCAGCACCACGTCGCCGGGCCGGACCGGGGTGCCCTGCCGCTCGGCCGCGGCCGACAGGTCCTGTGGCGTGATCTCGTACCCGGGAGCGCAGCCGGCGGGCTGGCCCAGGGCGGCCGGGACGTCGAGCAGCACGCCCCGGCGGACCATCGGGGCGATGGTGTGCGCGCCCAGTTCGGCGTACCGGCCGCCGCGTCCGGCGTCTGCGGCGTCGGAGCCGTCGAACAGCCGCCCGTCCTGGGACACGTGGGAGAAGGCGTCGACGTGGGTGCCGACGTGGGTGCCCATGGTGATGATGTCGTTGGCGGCGGAGCCGCCGTCGGATCTTACGGCGTCCCCGTGCCGGCGGGGCAGGGCATGCCAGAACGGCGGATGGTTCGGTGACTGCGGCATGCCGATGGTCAGGCGACGGCCCAGGTCGTAGACCCGTACTCCGGCGTCGACGGCGGCCAGTAGCGCCCGAGTCCCGGTCGCCGGGCTGGCTCCGGCGGTGATGCTCGTTGTGGTCACGACAATTCTTACCCTTCGGTGGTGGCGGCCGTCAGGCCACGATCTGCCGCGAGCGCAGCTCGGCGACGGTGTCGGGGGTGCAGCCCAGCTCGTTGACGAGAAGGTCGTCGGTGTCGGCCCCGAGGGGTCGACCGGTGAAGCGGATTCGACCGGGCGTGTCGGACATGCGCCACAGCACGTTGTGCATCAGCACCTCGCCGAGGTCGGCGTCAGGAACCTTGACCACCATCCCGGCGGCCTGGACGTGTTCGTCGGCGACGATGTCGCGGGCGGTGTAGACGGGCGCGACGGCCGCGCCGGCCTCTTCGAACGCGCGCATGACCTCGTCGCGGGTGCGCTCGGCGATCCACCCGCCCACGTACTCGTCGAGGAGGTCGGCGTGTGCGGCCCGCTGCCGCCCGGAGGCGAACCACGGTTCGTCGATGACCTCCGGGTGCCCGACGAGACGCAGCACCCGCTCGGCGATGGACTGTGCGCTGGTGGACACCGCCACCCAGTCGCCGTCCCTGGTGCGGTACGTGTTGCGCGGCGAGTTGTTCGTGGACCGGTTCCCGTGCCGGTGCTCGACCACGCCGAGCTGGTCGTACATCGTGGGTCCGGGACCGACCGCCATCATGATCGGTTCGAGCAGGCTCATGTCGACGACCTGCCCCTTACCGCCGTTGCGGTCGCGGGCCCACAGCGCCACCATCGTGGCCGAGGAGGCGGCGATGCCGCAGATGCTGTCCGCCAGGCCGAACGCCGGCAGTGTCGGCGGGCCGTCCTCGGCGCCGGTCAGGTGGGCGAAGCCGCTCATCGCCTCGGCGAGCGTGCCGAAGCCGGGTCGGTGCGCGTAGGGGCCCTGCTGGCCGAAGCCGGAGATGCGGACGACGACGAGGCCGGGGTTGATCTCCTGGAGGTGTTCCGGGCCGATCCCCCACCGTTCCAGCGTGCCGGGGCGGAAGTTCTCCACGAGCACGTCGGCGGTGGCGACCAGGCGCCGCAGCAGGTCGGCGCCCTCCGGTGTGGACAGTTTGAGGCCGACCGTCCGCTTGTTGCGGGAGATCTCCTTCCACCACAGCGGGACGCCGTCCTTGGCGTGGCCGTGTCCGCGCATGCTGTCTCCGGCGACGGGGTGTTCGATCTTGATGACGTCGGCACCGAAGTCGCCGAGGATCTGGCAGCACAGCGGTCCGGCCAGGATCGTCGAGGCGTCGATGACGCGGAGTCCGGTCAACGGTCCGTCGTGCACTGGGCCTCCCCTACTCGTTTTGTTCGCATGAAGCGAACAGTGTTTCGCTCAGCAGAATAGACGTCGATCTGGTTCGGGGTCAACGGGATGCCGGAGATCCCCGCCGCGCCCGCCCGGTCGCCGACCGGGGACGGGGCAGCCCGCCGCGCAGCACCACGGCGGCGGCCAGCGCCGCCGCCGCCGCGACGAACGCGCCGGTACGCGCGGAGAACGTGTCACCCAGCCAGCCGTGCAGCATCGCGGCACCCGGCCGGATACCGAGGAAACACATCGACCACAGCGCCATCACCCGGCCGCGAACCGCGTCGGCCAGTCCCTGCTGCATGGTGGCGTTGACGTCGCTCACGGCGAGCAGGTAGCCGGCTCCACCGACGGCGATGCCGACGGTGGCCACCACCGGCCCGGGACTCACCGCCAGCACCACCATCCCGGCACCCAGCGCGGCCACGCCCAGAGCCCCCGTCCGGCCGCTGCCCACCGTCCGCCGCAGCTTGCCGACCCAGCCGGCGATCAACGCCGAGCCGACCCCGAAGAACGTGATGAAGATGCCCACCATCAGGTCGCCGCCGCCGAAGCCCTCGGCGAACAGGGGGGACAGCGTGTTGATCGGCTCCATCGCCAACCCGATCAGGGCCACGGCGACCAGGCAGCGCACCAGTTCGGGGCGGTGGCGCACGTAGGCGACGCCGCCGAACACGCCCAGCCGGCCGCGCGCTGGGGTCCCGTCGCCCGACCGGGGCAGCCGAACACCGGTCAGCGCCAGGGCGAACACCAGGAAACTGGCCGCGTTGACGGCGAACGCCGTGCCGGCGCCGGCCACCGCGTAGGTGGCCGCCCCGGCGATCGGGCCGATGGCGCGGGACAGGTTGAAGGTGAGCGAGTGCAGGGCGATCGCCTGGGGGACGTCGGCCCGTCCGACGATGTTGGGCACCAGCGCCTGCGCGGCCGGGCCGGTGATCGCCTGACCGACCCCGGACAGTCCGATGAAGGTGAGCAGGAGCCCGGGGTTCAACGCGTCCAGGAACGCCAGCACCGCGAGAACAGCCGCGGCGGCGCCGCCCAACGTCTGCCCCACGATGATGAGCAGCCGCCGGTCGGCGCGGTCGGCCAGCGCCCCGATCACCGGGGCGAGGACCAACTGCATGGCGAACTGCAGGGCGGTGACCAGACCCACCATGAACGCCGAGCGGGTCAGCGCATAGATGGTCAGGATCGCCGCGACGTTCTGGAACCACGTGCCGGTGTTGGACGCCAGCGACCCGAAGAAGTACGGGCCGAAGCGGCGGTCCCGCAACAACGCGAGACCGCCGCGTCCCATCTCGGCGGCAGGCGCGTCGGCCGGTGCACCGGCCGGCCGGTCAGCCTGCCGCACCCGCGCCTCCCATTCCGTACCCCTGCGGGGTGCCGCTGGTCAGCGAGGTCCACACCGACCTCGGGCGCAGGTAGAGCCGGGCTGCCTCGGTGCCGTTCTCCCGGCCGTAGCCGGACAGGCCGACGCCGCCGAACGGCACCAGGTCGGACAGCACCCGGTAGGTGTTGATCCACACCGTGCCCGCCCGTACCTGCCCGGCGAACCGGTGGGCCCGGGCGATGTCGGCGGTCCAGACGCCCGCCGCGAGGCCGAACTCGGTGTCGTTGGCCAGCCGCAGGGCCTCGGCGTCGTCGCGGAACGACGACACCGCCAGCACCGGCCCGAAGACCTCCTCGCGCAGCAGACGGGCGTCGTCGTCGAGCCGGTCGAACACCGTCGGCGGTACGTAGAAGCCGTTACGCAGCCGCTCGTCGTCGGGCAGCGTGGCCTGCGCGACCAGTCGGCCGGCGGCGGTGGACTCGGCGATGAACTCCACCGTCTTGTCCCGCTGCGCCGCGGTGATCTGCGGACCCAGGTCCGTCTGCTCGTCGAACGGGTCGCCCACCCGCAGCGACCGCACCCGCTCGGCCACCCGGTCGAGAACCTCGTCGTAGATGGACTCGTGCAGGACCAGCCGTGAACCGGCGATGCACATCTGGCCGCAGGAGGCGAAGACGCCCAGCACCACGGCGTCGACCGCCCGATCCAGGTCGGCGTCGGGGAAGAGGACCTGCGGCGACTTGCCGCCCAGCTCCAGCGCCACCGGGGTGAGGTTGGCCGCCGCCGAGCGGGCGATCGCCTTTCCGGTGTCGTGGTGCCCGGTGAACACGATCAGGTCGACGTCCGGGTGTGACACCAGGGCCGCGCCCGTCTCCCGGCCGCCCGGCAGCACCCGCACCAGGCCGTCCGGCACGCCCGCCTCGGCCAGCAGCTCGCCCAGGCGCAGGGCGGTCAACGGCGTCTCCTCGGCCGGTTTGAGCACGCACGCGTTGCCGAAGGCGAGCGCCGGCGCGATCTTCTTGGCGGCGAAGAAGAACGGCACGTTCCACGGGATGACGCCGGCGACGACGCCGTGCGGCTCGGGCACCGTGTAGGTGTGGTACTCCGGTCCGACCGGGATGGTCTCGCCGCGTACCTGGTCGGCCCAGCCCGCGTAGTAGCGGAAGCTGCCCGCCGCTCGGCGTACCTCGCGCCGCGTGTCACTGAGGATCTTGCCGGTGTTGCGGGTCTCGGTCTCGGCCAGCTCCTCGACCCTGGCCTCGATGAGATCGGCGACCGCGTGCAGGATCCGGCCTCGATCGCTGCCGGTGCGTCGGGCCCATGCCGGCTGGGCGGCGCGTGCCGCCCGGACGGCGGCGTCCACCTCGGCCGGCGAGGCGGGTGCGACGCGGGTCAGGACCCGGGCGTCGATAGGCGAGACGACATCAGCCATCGGTGTTCCCTTCGTCGAGAACCGGGCGCGCCCGGCGATCCGGATCCATCGACCCGGTGAGGTGTTCGGGCACCCACACGTCCAGCACGGCCGGCACACGGTCACGCGCGACCGCGCTCCGGGCCCGGTCCAGGGCCCCGGCCAGGTCGGCCGCCCGGACCACCCGCTCCCCGTAGCAGCCCTGCGAGCGGGCGTGCCCGGCGAAGTCCGGCGACGGGGTGAGGTGGCCGCCGATCACCGTGGGTTCGGTGACGGCCAGGCCGTCCGGGTAGTGCGCGGCCAGCGTGGTCGTGCCGGTGCGGTAGCCGCCGTTGTTCACCACCACGGTGACCACCGGGGCGTCGTGCTGCTGCTGCAACCACAGGCACGAGTCCGGTGAGCCGAACAGGTACGAACCGTCCCCGGTCACCGCCACCGCGTGTGCGCCGCCGGAGGCCATGCTGGCGCCGGTCGCCGCCGCCACCGACCAGCCGAGGCTGGAACCACCCTTCTCGAAGAGGGTGCCCGGCTTCGTCCGGCGGACCGACGCGGTGTCGAACACCTCCCACGTCAGCAGGTCGTCGGGACGCAGGTGCCCGTCCAGCGCCGCGGCGATGAGCGCGGGGGTGGGTACGCCGGAGGCCGGCGTACCGCCGGAGCCGGCCCTCGCCGCACCCGAGGCCGGCCGCTGCCGGCGCCGACGGACGGCGTCCGCGTCGCCCGGCCCGGCCGCGCCGGCCTCGGCGAGTACGGCCGCGAGGAACGCCGCCGGGTCGGCGGTGGTACGGGCGTCGGCGCGCAGCTCGTACAGCGGAACGCGACTCTCGATCGGGTCGGGTCCCGCCCAGCCGATCCACGCGTCGTCGCGCGGCCGTTCCAGCGCGGGCATCCAGGGCACGGGGTGGTCCAGCACGACGACGACATCGAACTCGTCCAGCGACGCCGTCGTGTGCCAGGGGTTGCCGTCGGGCAGGTTCATCCGGTAGCGGGAGGCGCGCACCTCCACGCCGAGGGTGTCGGCCAACTCGGCCAGCAACGCCACGGCCTGCGGGTTCACGCCGATCCGGTCGGTGACGATGACCGGCCGCCGGGCGGTCGTCAGGCGGCGGGCCACCTCGCTGACCACGCCGGGGTCGCCGGGGCCGAGGACCGGAATGCCGAGCATCTGGGCGCTCGGGACCGGGCCGCTGGTCGCGACCGGGTGCCGGCCCACCTCCTCGGGCATCGCCAGGTAGACGGGGCCCCGCCGGGGAGCGAGCGCGACCTGCAGGCCACGCGCCACGACCAGGCCGGCGTCGTCGAGGGCGGACAGCTTGTAGTCCCACTTGACGTACTGCCGGACGATCGAGCCCTGGTCCCAGCGCTGCTGCTTCCAGAAGACCGGCGAGGTGCGCGACTCCGCCCGGGTGGGCGGGTAGCCCGACATGATCATGATGGGGTGGTCGCCCCACATGGCGTTGTGGATGGCGCCACCGTGGTGCAACAGGCCGAGGTCGGCGTGGGCCGCTGTCATGGCGGGCCGGCCGGAGACCATGGTCTCGCCCATCGCCGCGGTGAGTGCCACATGCTCGTGCGGGCAGGTGATGACCTCGGGGGTCGGCTCGCCCCGGTGTCGGGCCTGCGCGCTGGCCTCCTGGAACGAGGTCAGCTCGGAGCCGCTGTTGAACCACAGCCGCTGCACGCCGCTGGCGGCGGCCGCCGCCAGCACCGCGGAGGCGGCGCTGTCGGCGGCCGGTCCGGCCGTCACAGGTTCCTCGCGCGCTCTAGGTAATCCGGGTTGATCAGTTTCTCGATCGGTGCCGCGGACTTGACCAGCTTCGCCTTGATGAGGCTCTCCTGACCATTGAGCCAGGTCTGGTCGTTCATCTGCAGGGCCTTGTCCGGACCGGCCGCGAGCCAGCTCTCCACCAGCAGCGGCAACTCGGCGCGCGCCTGGGCCGGGTCGGCCTCCGGGTTGTACTTGCGCAGGTCGTTGACGACCTGGTCCCAGTTCTCCTCCTTGCTGGCGTAGTCGATGGCCTTGAGCACACCGGCGAGGAACTTCACCGGCATGTCGCTGCCCGACTCCACCATCTTCGAACTGGTGTTGTACGAGTCCGACGGCATCGGTGCGAAGTCGTCGGTGTTGAAGAAGACCACCTCACCGATCTCCTTCTGGATGGTGGCCCGGTCGGTGTTGACGCAGACCCAGGCATTGACGTCACCCTTGCGGGCCAGCTCGTACGCGGCGGTGCCGACACCGGTGACCGGACGCTTCACCGACTTGGGGTTGACACCGGCATTGATCAGCATGACGTCGAGCAGGTTCTCGGTGGCGCCACCGGTGGACACGATGCCGCAGGTGCGTCCCGCCAGCTCCGCCGGATTGCGGATCGGGCTGTTCGGCAGGGACACCACCTCGAACTGCGACTTCTGCCGCACGCTGGCGATGCTGATGAATGGCGCCTGCTCGTTGGCCACTGCGATGATCGCGTTGATGCCGTTGGCCCGGGTCAGGTCGGCCGAACCACCGAGCACTGCCTGGATGGCAGTGGCGGTGCCCTGTCCACCCTTGATGTCCAGGTTCACGCCGTACTCGGCGAAGAATCCGCGCTCCTTGGCGACCATCGTCTCCACGAAGCTCAGCGTCATGCCGGACGCGGTCATGTACGAGCCGGAGATGCTGCCGTCGGCGTTGACCTTGTTGTCGTCGCCGCCGCAGCCGGTGAGCAGCAGGGTCATGCCGCCGGCGCTGGGCAGCAGGAGCCCCGCGGTGGTGCCGGCCCGGAGGAACGAGCGTCGCGAGACCGGCGCGCCGGTGGAACGGTCATATTTCATGAAAATCTCCCGGTGCCGAGGATGTGATGGGGGATGTGCGACGGATCGAGGCAAGGAGATGCCTGCCCGCGCCGCGACGCGGCGCCGACCATGGATCGGGGGTGATGTGAGGGCGCGGCCCGTCAGGGCGTGCGTCGGGGTTGCACGGACTCGTGCCAGGGGATCAGGAGCCGGCGGGCGCCGGTCACGACGCTGTAGAGGGTGAAGCCGAACAGCGCCATGATCAGGATCGCGCCGAACAGCTTGTCGACCTGGAGACCGTTCTGCAGGTTGACCGCGTACCGGCCGAGGCCCTTGTCGCCGCCGAGGTACTCGCCGACGATCGCGCCGATGGTCGCCTGGACGACCGCCAGCTCCATGCCAGCCAGGATGAACGGCGCCGTGTACGGCAGGTCGGCCCTCCAGAAACGCTCCCAGCGCGATGCCTTCAGCGTTGTCATCAGGTCGTGCATGGAGCTTGGCACCGAGCGGATGCCGAACGAGGTGTTGACCAGCAGGGGGAAGAAGGCCAGCAACGCCGCCATGACCACCTTCGACGACGGGCCGAAGCCGAGCCAGAGGATGAACAGCGGCACCAGCGCGACCTTCGGCACCACCTGGGTGGCGACGATGAACGGTCGGGCGATCCGGTCGAACAGCGGCGACTTGCCGATCATCAGGCCGAGCCCCACGCCCAGAACGATCGCCAGCGCCAGGCCCATCATGACCTCGTAGAAGGTCGTCCAGATGTGGGTCTGCCACACGAACGGGTCGGTGATCTGCTCGACGAAGGACTTGAACACCGCCTCCGGCGCCGGCAACACGAACCGGGACAGGTCCGTGACCTCGACGTAGACCTTCCAGGCCAGGAGGAACAACGCGATCAGCAGAGGGCTGGTGTAGAAGGACAGCCAGCGGTTGTTGCGCAGTCGCTGCGACCAGCTCGGCGGCGGGGGACGCAGCGGTTGCCCAGAAGACGACGTCGGCGCCGGGTGGCGCCGTTCAGTAGTGGTCACGTGCGACACCTCAAGTGCTGGTCAGGCCGAGACGGCAGGTTGGACGTCGTTTTCCTGCACCTCGCCGATCTGGCGGCGCAGCTCGGCGGCGAGGGAGCGGAACTCGGCGGACTCGGTCATGGCGATGGTGCGCGGCCGGGGCAGCGTCACCTCGGTGATGGAGTGGATGTGGCCGGGCTTGGTCCCCAGCATCACGATGCGGTCGGCCAGGAACACCGCCTCGGAGACGGAGTGCGTCACGAAGACGACCGTCTTGCGGTTCTCCAGCCAGATGCGCTGCAACTCCGCGTTCATCATGTCGCGGGTCTGCGCGTCCAGGGCGCCGAAGGGCTCGTCCATGAGCAGCACCTGGGGGTCGTGCGCCAACGCCCTGGCGATGGAGACTCGCTGCCGCATGCCGCCCGACAGCTGGTGCGGGAACTTGTTCTCCGCCTCGGGAAGCCCGACGAGGGTCAGCATCTCGCGGACCTTGGCCGTGCGCTCCCGCCGGCCGACGCCGGCCATCTCCAGCGGCAGGGCGACGTTGGCGCCCGTCGACCGCCAGGGCATCAGGGTGGCCTCCTGGAAGACGAAACCCAACGGCCGGTCCGCGTCGTCGTCTCGCACGCCGTGGTCGAGTCGGACCCGCCCCACGGTCGGGCTCTCCAGCTGGCCGATGATCCGTAGCAGTGTCGTCTTGCCGCACCCGGACGGACCGAGTAGCACGACGAACTCGCCGTCGGCGATGTCGAGCGAGACGTCGCTCAGCGCGAGCATCGACTGCCCGCCGGCGCCGGCGAAGACCTTGCTGACGCCCTCCACTTTGATCGCACTCATGTGGCTACCCCTGTCACCGACCGACCCGCGATTCACGCGGGATTGTTCGCTTGTGCAGTACGCCGTTCTGTTGGAGGGAACGTAAGCTATCTTCGGCGGCAAGGTCAATGGTTCGCAGGGGCCGACTCGATACCACTAGTTCCTTACCAATCCCCCAACTCCGGAGGAACTGCCATGGAACACCCGCCGCAGCGGACAGCGGTGCTGGTCATCGACATGCAGAACGACTTCTGCGCACCCACCGGCGCCATGGCGAAGCTCGGCGCCGACGTCCGCGTCAACACCGAACTGGCCCGCCGGCTGCCGAGCTTCCTCGACCGGGCACGGGCCGCCGGTTGCCTGGTCATCTGGGTACGCCAGGCCGCCCACGAACAGCTCGTGTCACCGGCCAGGCGGGCGCGCGCCGAGGCGATGGGTCGTAGCCCGCTCAGCGTCTGCGCCGCGGGTTCCTGGGGCGCCGAACTCGCCGACGGCCTGCGGCCCGAGGCGGGCGACTGCCACCTGGAGAAGACGCGCTACAGCGCCTTCGTCGGCACGCCCCTGCACAATCTGCTCCGCGCGCAGGGACGCGACCACGTGGTGGTGGTCGGGACGGCCGCCAACGTCTGCGTGGACTCCACCATCCGGGACGCGTACATGGCGGACCTGGCCGCCACGATGCCGACCGACCTGGTCGGTTGGACACGCGCGGACCTCGCCGAGCCGGCGATCCGCAATCTGGGGTTCTACTTCTGCGAGGCCAGGACCTCGGTCGAGCTGGTCGCAGCCTGGTCCGCGGCGACCCGGGTCGCCTGACGCCGGGCCGGCCGCTTCCGCTCCGCGGGCCCCTGGTCCGCCTCGGCCGAGGCGGGCTGGTAGCCCAGTTCGGCGCTGACCTGGCGGGCGGCGTCGGCCACCAGGTCGCCGTACTCGGCCAGCAGTTGCGATGAGAAGCGGTCCTGTGGGCCACACAGCGACAGCGACCCGTAGACCTCGCCGGAGGCGAGCCGGATGGGCGCCGCCACGCTCGCCGCGCCGGCCTGGCGTTCGCCCCGGCTCACCGCGTAGCCCTGCTGTCGGATTGCCCGCAGGTCGGTCCAGAGCTGCTCGACCGACGTGATGGTCGCCGGGGTGACCGAGACCAGCTCGTGGGTGGCGAGGTATTCGGCGATCTCGGTGTCGGGCAGCGCCGACAGGATCGCCTTGGACGACGAGCCGGCGACCAGCGAGTGCCGGGAGCCGAGCGTGACGGACATCCGGATCTCGTGCGGCGAGAGCACCTGGTCGGTGTAGACCCGTACCCAGCCCTGCCGCATCGACAACGTCGCGGTCTCCCCGGTGGCCTCCACCAGCTGCCGCATGTGCCGGTTCGTGATCGCCTGGACGTCGATGGCGCGCAGTGCGGCCAGGCCGACCGCCAGGGCGCCCGGCCCGAGCCGATACCGTCGGGTGTCCTCGTCGAAGGTGACGAACTGGTTGACCGTCAACTCCTTGAGGATCCGGTGGGCCACCGCCTTGGGCAGGTTCAGCTCTCGCGCGACAGTGGACACCCCGATCATCTCGGGGCTGCGTTCGGCGAGCAGGTCGATCACGGCGAGCGCGCGACCCAGGCCGCTCGTCGTGTAGCGATGGCCGTCCTCTGACTCAGTCACCGGCACCGCTGATCCCATTCGATCACCTCTCGTACGTGCGATTCCCGCACGCCAGCGAACGGCCCGATCTGGCTTTGGTCGATGCCCGGCGCCTAATGCTGGATCCCGAGCATACTGACACGCCGCAGGTACTTTCGGGCATCCTCGGGGTTCTCGGCGAGTGCTCGCAGGCGGCTCAGCCGTTCTCGACGCCCCGCCACCTCCACCCCGTCGGCCGAGGTGCGATTCTCCGTCGTGGTCGGCTGGACGAAACGCTCGGCGACGGATCGGCGCCGCTGCGCGTATTCGGTGGTGGCCGCGTCCTGGTCAGGCTCGGCCAACGCGGCGGCGACCGCCATCGCGTCGTGGATTCCCGAGTTCAGACCCATGCCCCCGGTGGTGCTGCTCAGGTGGGCGGCGTCGCCGGCCAGCAGCACCCGGCCGATCCGGAAGGAGGCCGCGAGCCGTTGGTGGCTGCGGTACAGCTGGTGCTGGCTGAGCGGCAGCTCGCGGGCGTCGGGCTGACCGCCCAGCAGGAGCTTCACGGCGGCCAGGAAGGCCGGGTGGGTGCCCGCCGGGGGTTCGTCGTCGACCCCGGTCGGCGTCGACAGCGCCGCGCGCCAGATGTCCGGTGTCCTGATCAGCGAGAAGCGGCCCTGCGGGCCGGACCAGTATCCGACCGCACCAAGATCGGGCACCACGTCCTCGAAGCGGAACGGCGTGGCCACCACCAGGCTCAGAGACGGGTACGTGAAGCCGGGGAACGGGACGTCGAGCAACTTGCGGGCCGTGCTGTGTGCGCCGTCGGCGGCCACCACCCAACCACAGGTCACCACGGCTCGGGCGCCGTCGACCGCGACGTCCAACTCGACGCCGGTGTCGTTCTGGCGCAGGCCGACCACGTCGTGCCCGAACCGCATGTCCACGTTCGGCGTCTCAGCGACGGCACGGCGCAGCAGCCGGACCAGCTTGTACTGCTCGTACTGCAGTCGGAAGGGATACCGGGTCTCGCCCTCCAGGACCTCGTAGGAGAAGCAGGCGGACTCGGTCAGCTCAAGGTCGCGGTAGTCCAGCCGGCGCACCCGCACCGCATCCTTGAGCAGCGGGGCGGCCAGGTCGAGCTCGTCGAGCAACTCGGTCGTCGGCGGATGCACGGTCGAGCCCCGCCATTCCGACTGCACCTCGTCGTGGCCGCGTTCGAGAACGATCACCGGAATGTCGCGTCGAGCCAGGGCGAGGGCCGTCACCATGCCGACCGGTCCGCCGCCGAGGACGACGACCGGTGCTTGCACGGGGTGGCTGGGTGGCGCCACGTTCACTCCTTCCCGCCGGCGACGCCGCCGACGATTCCGGTCACGGGGGGCTGAGCAAGGGCGGCGGCCAGGTGTCGCAGCGCCGGGCTGTGTGACTCGCTGGCCAGGTGCTGGGTACCGGCGATCTCCAGCAGCTGCCAGGCGCCCGCGAGGTTCGAGGAGAGCACCGGCACGGGTGCCTCCGGCACGACCTCGTCGAGTACGTCCAGGCTGGGCGCGCCCGTTCCGGTCAGCAGCACCGCATGCCCGGACGGGAAGCCGTCGGCCAGCGCCCGCAGCACCTGGTGCACGGTGTCCCGCACGGTGGTCGAGGCGAGGTCGTAGATGGCGCCCGTGCCGGGCACCGGCACCGGCGTGCCGACACTGCGGCCGGTCGCCCGCCAGAATGCCGCGGCCTGTTCGGTGAGCCAGTCCGGGTACGGCGAGACCAGGGTCAGTGACCGCGCTCCGAGGCGGTCGAGGACCTGGCGTACCGCGCTCGCGGCGCCGAACACCGGCGTGCCGAGCCGCTCGGTCGCCGCCTCGTCGGTGCGGTTCACGTCGGTCTGCCCCGGCCGGTAGTAGCAGCCGGTGCAGGCGACGTAGGTGGCCCGCAGGTCCAGGCCGTGCAGGGTGGCGGCGGTGTCCGGCAGCAGTTCGGCGTAGCGATCCAGCCGCTGTGCGAGCGAGCCGTCCACGACCGGCAGGCGGGCGACGTGGTAGCGGACGCGCGGCGGCAGGAGGCGGCGAAGCTCGGGCTCCACCGTCGGGTTGGCCGGTGGAACAATGATGCCCAGAGGTGCCTCGACCATTCGATACCGCCAAATCGTTCGACTGAGCCGTACGCCGTTCAACGCACTGGAACGATAGGGGGCTGTGGTAGGAGCGGTCAACCCACCCGTCGCCAGTGTGCGGCCACGTCGATCATGGTGAAGGTGCCGCGGGGACAGTGCCGCATGGCCGCGCTGTCGCCGTCCTCACGCGGCTCCCTCGGCGGGAATTCGAGGATGGGCCGGGGGGTTCTCCGGTTGGAAGATCAGGTTCACTCAATCGGATGGAAGAACCATGCACGTGCGCTCAGACGCGGTAGTGCTGTTCGGCGTCACGGGAGACCTCGTCTCGAAGAAGCTGTTCCCGGCGCTGTACGAGTTGACCAGGCGCAACCGCCTCGACGTCCCCGTGATCGGCGTGGCCCGCTCCCCCTGGGATGATCAGCAACTCGTCACCACCGCCCGCAAGTCGGTCGCCGAGGCCAACGACGAGGTCGACGACGGGGCGTTCGACGCGTTGGCGCGCAACCTCTCGATGATCTCCGGCGACTACGCGGACCCCACCACGTACCAGCGGCTGGCCGAACGCCTGCAGGGCGCCGAACGTCCGATCTTCTACCTGGCGATCCCTCCGGCGGTGTTTGGCTCCGTCGTCGAAGGCCTGGCGGCGGTCGGCCTGGCCGACCGTGGCCGGGTGATCGTGGAGAAGCCGTTCGGGCGCGACCTGCCGTCCTCCCACGAGCTGGACCGCACGCTGCGCGGGGCCTTCGACCCGGAGCGCGTGTTCCGCATCGACCACTACCTCGGCAAGGAAGCCGTCGAGGGCCTCTACGCCTTCCGGTTCGCCAACCGACTGTTCGAGCCGCTGTGGAACAGCGAGCACATCGACAACATTCAGATCACCCTCGCCGAGGGCTTCGGCACCCAGGGCCGCGCGGGCTTCTACGACACGATGGGCGCCACCCGCGACGTGCTGCAGAACCACATCCTGCAGGTCGTCGCGCTGATCGCGATGGAAGCGCCGGTCGCCGACGACACCGACGCGTTCCGCGCGGCCGAGGTCGCGGTGCTGCGGCAGATCGAGCCGCTGTCACCGGAGTCCACGGTGCGGGGGCAGTACGCCGGGTACCGGGACGAGCCGGGCGTCCGACCGGACTCGAACACGGAGACGTTCGTCGCCACCCGCTTGACGGTCAACTCCCCCCGCTGGGCGGGGGTGCCGTTCCACCTGCGGACCGGGAAATCCCTGCCGGGCACGGCGACGGAGGTCGTGGTCGAGTTCAAGCAGCCGCAGCGCTCGCTCATCCCCGCCGTCGGCGGTGCCGTGGCGCCGCCGAACCTGCTGCGGTTCCGGCTCGGCCGGGGCGACGGCATCACCATGTCGATCCAGGCGAAGAACCCGGGCGCCGAGGTGGCCAGCCGTCCCGTGGACCTGTCCGTGGACTTCGGCTCGGCCCTGGGCCGTCGCCAGGAGGCGTACGAACGGCTGCTCGACGACGCCATGGACGGGCAGCATCTGCGGTTCGCCCGCGCCGAGACGATCCAGCAGGAGTGGCGCATCGTCGGGCCGATCCTGGATCTGCCGGCTGAGGTGCGGACGTACGACAAGGGCACCTGGGGCCCGGCGGACGCTGACGCGCTCGCCAGCGGCTGGCACACCCCGGACCTGCGGTGACCGCGGAGGGCATGCTGCGCTGGCGGAGGCCGAGTTCATGCTCCGGTACGAGTCGGGGGCATCAACCGACGTCCAGGACGCGCTCGCCATGGCGGTCGGCCCCGGCCAGCTAGGGAGTTTCTAGGCCAGCGCTGCCGCGATGTCGGCGGAGCCCTGCAGTGCCCCCGTCGCCCGCTCGGTCTCGTCCGTGCTCAGCGCGACGCGGTCGATGCGGTCCAGCATCGTCGCCGCCGTCGCCGGCTCGTGCAGCACCATGGCCACTTCGGCGCGATAGGCGAGGGCCTCGTACGGGTTGGGCTTACGTTGCCGATACGTCGTCTGGAAGCCGAGCACCTCGTAGAACGCGACGATGTCGTCGATGGACGCGCAGGGCAGCAGCGGAACGGTCATCTCGTTGGCCATCCGTTCTTCCTAGCCGCTGCCAAGGGGCCGCCGCACATGGATGTGGCCGATCGTCATCCGGGGTCATCCGGACGGCGGATGCGGCGCTGGTGTTCGCCATCCCGTCGGTGCTGACTGACCGCTCAGCTCATCGGACCGACCGTCCGGCGACGGTGAGGTTTGCGGCTTCCGCCTGATGTGGGCACGTTGGGGTGGACGTTTCTCGTCCGCTTCGGAGAGGAAGCAGCGCATGCTTTCCGCACTCGATCGTCGGCACACCGTCGCGCCGCCCGGCTACAGCCGGTGGCTCATCCCCCCGGCGGCGTTGGCCATCCACCTCTGTATCGGCCAGGTCTATGCGACCAGCGTCTACAAGAACTCGCTGATCGCCCACTTCGACGTCAGTCAGACAGCCATCGGGGTGATCTTCAGCATCGCGATCGTGATGCTCGGGTTGTCCGCCGCGGTCGCCGGGACCTGGGTGGAGGCGAACGGGCCGCGTAAGGCGATGTTCGTCTCCGCCTGCTTCTGGGCGGCGGGCTTCCTGGTGGGCTCGCTGGGGATCGCCACGAAGCAACTGTGGCTGCTGTACCTGGGCTACGGGCTGCTCGGCGGCATCGGTCTGGGGATCGGGTACATCTCTCCCGTCTCCACGCTGATCAAGTGGTTCCCGGACCGGCCGGGCCTGGCCACCGGGCTGGCGATCATGGGGTTCGGCGGTGGGGCGATGGTCGCCTCTCCCCTGTCCCGGCAACTGCTGTCGTTCTACGACGCGGGCTACGACCCGGCCAACGCGGGGTCGACGGCGTCGGGCAGCGCCCTGGTGTGGCTGTTCGTGACGCTCGGCCTGGGCTACTTCGTGATCATGATGTTCGGGGTGGCGAACGTGCGGGTGCCCGCGGAGGGCTGGCGGCCGGTCGGCTTCGACCCCGCGAGCGTAGCGGCGAAACCGCTGGTCACCACTGCGAACGTGTCGGCGGCGAACGCGGTGAAGACCCGCTCGTTCTGGCTGCTGTGGGTGGTGCTGTTCTGCAACGTGACGGCCGGCATCGGCATCCTGGAACAGGCCAGCCCGATGATCCAGGACTTCTTCCGCGACAACGGCACCTCGGCGGTGACCGTCGCCGCGGCCGGCGGGTTCGTGGGTCTGCTGTCGCTGTTCAACATGGCCGGCCGGTTCGTGTGGTCGTCCACCTCGGATGTCATCGGGCGTAAGCCGATCTACCTGGTGTACCTGGGTGTGGGCATGGTGCTGTACGCGCTGCTGGCCCTGGTCGGGCAGACGGCCACGGCGCTGTTCGTGTTGCTGGCGTGCGTGATCCTGTCGTTCTACGGCGGCGGGTTCGCCACGGCGCCGGCGTACCTGCGGGACCTGTTCGGCACCTTCCAGGTCGGTGCGATCCACGGCCGGCTGCTGACCGCCTGGTCGGCGGCGGGGATCGCGGGCCCGCTGATCGTCAACGGGTTCCTCGACGCGCAGGGCAAGCCGGGGACGTTGACGGCGGCGGCGTACCGGCCGGCGCTGTTCACCATGGTCGGTGTGCTGGCGGTGGGCTTCGTGGCCAACCTGCTGATCAAGGCGGTGCCCGAGCGGTACCACGAACCGCCAGCGGATCGGAACGTGGATGAGGACAAGACGGCGGAGAGGAGTGGCACGCGATGAGCGACGACAGCCGACATGGGCAGCAGGCCCGGTTGTGGATTTCCTGGTTGGTGGTTGCGGCGCTGCTCGGCTATGGGGTGGCGCAGACGGTGATCACGGCGGCGAAACTGTTCACCCACTGATGAGGTGAGCCGGGGCGCGCGGCGCCCCGGCTCACAGGCCGCCGGAGACGCGTAGCACCGTGCCAGTGGTGTAGGAGGCGTCCGGGCCGAGCAGCCATGCGATGGCGGCGGCGATCTCGTCGGGCTCCCCGGCGCGACCCAGCGGGATGCGGCCGGCGGCAGTGTCGGCGCGGTCGGGTACGCCGGAGTCGGCGTGGATGTCGGTGCGCACGATGCCAGGTGCGACGGCGTTGACCCGGATGCCCTGCGGGGCGAGTTCCTTGGCCAGGCCGACGGTGAGGGTGTCGGTGGCGGCCTTCACCGCGGCGTAGTGCACGTACTCCCCGGGGCTGCCGAGCGTCGCCGCGGCCGAGGAGACGTTGACGATGGCGCCGCCGTCGGTCAGCCGTCGGGCGGCCTGCTGGGCGCAGAGGACGTAACCGACGAGGTTGACGTCGACGACCCGGCGCAGGTCGTCGACGCGCAGCTCGGTGAACGGCCCGATGGGGCTGGTGACACCGGCGTTGTTGACCAGGCCGGTGAGCGGGCCGAGTTGGGCGGCGGCGTCGAACAGCTCGGTGACCTGGTCGGGGTCTGTGGTGTCGGCGCGTACCGCGATGGCCTGTGCGCCGGTGGCGTGCAGGTCGGCCAGGACGGCGGTGGCGGCGGCGTGGTCGCGGCGGTAGCACAGGGCGATGTGGTGCCCGGCCGCGGCGAGACGGCGGGCGGTGGCCGCGCCGATACCTCGGCCGCCGCCGGTGATCACGGTAACGGGTGCCACGGTGCCCTCCCGGAGTTGTCGATGGCTGCGTGCGGGTCGCGCCGACGCTACCGTGACCGGCGCGGGTCGGTCGTCGAGAGGAGAGTCACATGCAGCGGGCGCTGGTGCTCGGTGGTGGAGGGGTGACCGGGGTGGCCTGGGAGCTGGGGCTGCTGGCGGGGCTTGTCGAGCGGGGCGTGCCGGTCACCGAGGCGGATCTGGTGGTGGGCACGTCGGCGGGCTCGGTGGTCGGCGCGCAGGTGTGTTCCGGGTTGCCCCTGGAGCGGTTCTACGGGGAGCAGTTGGCGCCACCGTCGGGCGAGTTGGCGGCACGGCTGGGCTTCGCGACGCTGGCGCGGATGGTGTGGGCCGGTGGTCGTACCCGTGACGCGGTCCGCTCACGAGCCCGGATCGGGGCGATGGCCCTGGCGGCGCGTACCCCGTCGGAGGCGTCGCGACGCGCGGTGATCGAGGCCCGCCTGCCGGCCCGGGAGTGGCCGGCGCGGCGGCTGCTGGTCACGGCGGTGGACGCGTCCACCGGTGAGTTCGTGGTGTTCGACAGTGACAGCGGGGTGTCCCTGGTGGATGCGGTGGGCGCGAGTTGCGCGGTGCCCGGGGTGTGGCCGCCGGTGACGGTCGGTGCGCGCCGCTACGTCGACGGCGGGATGCGCTCGGCCGTGAACGCGGACCTGGCGGCCGGCGCGCAGGGGGTGCTGGTGGTCGCGCCGACGTCGGGGGCGTTCGGTCCGATGCCACGGCTCGCGGCGCAGGTGGCCGAGTTACGGCGGACCGGTGCGCGGGTGGTGGTCGTGACGCCGGACGCAGCGGCGCGTAGAGCGATCGGCCGCAACGTGCTGGATCCGGCCCGGCGGGCCGGGTCGGCTCGGGCGGGCCGGGCGCAGGCCGGCGTGGTGGTCGACGAGGTGGCGGCGCTCTGGGCCTGATCGCTTACGCTCACCGCGCGTTCGATCGGACAACGGAGGTGCGCGGTGGCGAGTGTGGGTGTCGGCGACATGGTGGAGGACTTCGAGCTGCCGGATGAGACGGGCACGCCACGGCGGCTGTCGGAGTTCCTGGCGGCGGGGCCGGTGGTGCTGTTCTTCTACCCGGGGGCCATGACCCGGGGGTGCACGGCGGAGAGCTGCCATTTCCGGGACCTCGCGGCGGAGTTCACGGCTCTGGGCGCGTCGCGGGTGGGCATCAGCCGGGACCCGGTGGCGAAGCAGGCGGAGTTCTCCAAGCTGCACGGCTTCGACTATCCGCTGCTGTCGGATGAGGACGGGGCCGTCGCGCAGGCATTCGGCGTGCGGCGGCGGCTTCCGTTGGGGCCGTTGAGCATGAAGCGGATGACGTTCGTGATCGGCACGGACCGACGAATCATCGAGGTGATCCACAGCGAGGTCAGCATGAACGACCACGCGGACCGGGCGCTGCGGGCGTTGGGCGGCTGAGCGGGCGCGAGCCCCGTGCGGCGGGTGTCGCAGCCTGGTGGTATCAAGACAGCAATCAAACAGGTGTACGGAAGAGGGTTGTGATGGATGCCGGCCAAGGTTTGTCCACCAGCGAGGTGCAGAGCATCCGGGAGGCGTTGGCGGCCGGGCGTAAGCCGCGGGTGGTGTTCACCGCATCGGCGGGGCAGATCGCCGGTCAGGTCGGTCAGGTGATCGAGCTGACCGACCCTGAGGTGTCCGACGAGTTCGTGGTGGTGCGCTTCGGCCGCGACGAGTTGCCGTTCTCCCCCGCCGATCTGGCCGTGGCGCCCAAGGGCGCGACCCGTCGGGTGGTGGAGCCGAAACCGGAGCCCGAGCCGCAGGAGTCGCCCGCGCTCGCGGCACCGGAGTTCGTGTTGGACACGCCGCGGGTGCCCACGCAGCGACAGGAGGAGCCGAAGGTGGAGCAGACGGAGAAGCCGCCGGCGCGGCGGGCGGTCAAGGCCGTCAAGCCGAAGGGTCCCGCGGGCCTCACGGTGACGCTGGCGTACGCCGATGGTGAGTGGACCGTCGCCGCGCAGCAGGGCACCAAGGCCCTCGCGAAGCCGTACGTGGTGAAGCCGGCGGAGGCGTTGAAGATGGTCGCGCTGGTCGACGTGCCCGGTGTGCAGGAGGCGGTGGAGCAGATTCTCGGCACCGAGCGGGCCGAGGCGGAGCAGCAGGCGCAGAAGCTCCGCGCGGAGCTGGCCGAGATCGAGGCACGGCTGGCGGAGCTGCGCGAGGCCCGCTGAGGCGGGTCAGTGCCGGCTGTGGTGCTCCAGTAGCCGGGTGAGCAGGCGGGTCAGCTGCTCACCCTCGCTGGTGGACAGTGGTGCGAGCAGGTCACGCTGGACGCGGTCGACGGTCTGGCCCATCCGGCGGGCCTCGTCGGCTCCGGCGTCAGTGAGGCTGATGACGTTGCGGCGACGGTCGGCCGGGTCGGGGGCGCGCACGACGAGCCCTCGACCGGCCAGGTCGTTGATGGCCGCCACGACGTCGCTGCGGTCGATGCCGCAGCGTCGGCCGAGATCGGCCTGGCTGGCGGGCCCGTCCTCGGCCAGCGCGGCGAGCAGCCGGTAGTGGTAGCCGCGTAGGTCGTGAGCGGCGAACCCTTCGCCGATGAGGCGGGTGGCGTGGCTGGCCGCCTGGTTGAGCAGCCAGCTCGGGGTGGTGCGTAGCCCGGCGGGTGACTGCGGGAACTCCATGGCGGCAGCCTAACAGGATCCGTTGGCGCGACCAACGATCCGTGTTACGTTGGCTGCACCAACGTTGGTGCAGCCAACGTTTTGAAGGAGGCGTCATGTCCACCACTCCCGCCCTGAACGGGCAGGTCATCGGCCAGACCCACTACGCCACCCGAGCCCTGCTGGAGCGTGCCGTGGCTCCGCTCGGGCTCAGCTTCGGGCAGGTGCTCACGCTCAACGTCCTCGCCGACGGTGCTGTCGACCGGGCCCGGCTCGTACACCGCATCACCAGCACCCTCAAGATCGACGAATCGGCCGTGCACGAAGTGATCGCCCAGCTCGTCGACGCCGATCTCGTGCAGGTCGACGAGGGCCCGTCGACGAGCGCCGAAGCGCAGATACGACTCACCGACAACGGTCACGCCACGCAGCGCCGCGTCTCCGCCGCGGTCGCGGACATCACCGCCCGGCTGTACGGGGACATCCCGGCCGACGAGGCGAGCGCCGCCGCCCGGGTCCTCACCCTGGTCACCCAACGTGCGAACGCTGAGCTGGCGGCGACCCCGGCCTGACCGGACGCCGGCACCCCGCCCGGAGGTCGAGGGCGGAAAACAGCGGGTCAGAAGTAGTCGAGCAACTGCGCCGGCCCGCCGGCACCCAGGAGATCGAGGGCGGCCGGGTCGACACCGGCGGCGTGGTGCAGCAGCCCGGCCTGCGCGACCGAGCGGGCCGGCGCGGCCCCGGCGTAGAGCAGGGCGAAGCCGCGTACGTCCAGCCGCAGGTCGGCCTCGCCGCTGATCCGGGTCAGCTCGCCGGCCCCCTCGGCGACGGTCAACCGCCAGGTGCCGCTGTTCCACTCGGCGAGCGGGTCGACGAGGGTGACGTCGACGGTCCCCCGGACGTGGGCGGGCCAGCCGCGCGCGCTCACCGCCCGGGCCACGTCCACGGGCCGGTGCATCCACAGGTCCCGCTCGTGCTCGCGCGCCGACTCCAACGGCAGGTGGAGGCCGACGACGTCACCGTCGAACGGGCACAGCCGCAGGGTCGGCGCGACGCTGGCCCAACTGGCGAGCACGCCGACGAGTTCCCGGGCGGCCTCGGCGGTCACGGCCAGGGCCTCGTCGACGGTGAGCACGGAATCGGCGCCGTAGCCCCGACCCCGCTGCCAGGTGGCGTAGCCGACCAGGTCGCCGTCGTCCTTGACGAGGGTGAGCCCGTCGCCGGGCAGGCCACGGTCGGCGGTGAAAACGTCGAACAGTTCGCCCCGGCGGGTCAACATGCCGTTGCGGTGCCGGGTGACCCGCTCGTAGAGGGCGGCGACGGCGGGCAGGTCGGCAGCAGTGCCGGCACGGACGACCAGATGCGCGGCGGGCCGGTGTCGGGGCAGCAGCGCGGTGGCCAGATCGACGGTCCGCAGCACACCGGCGGTCTCCCACCCGCAGGCGCGATAGGGGGCGGCGACGGTCGGGTAGAGCGCGCTGATCGCCGCCCCACGGTCGCGGGCGCCGCACAGCAGAGCGGTCAGCATGGCGCGGGCCACGCCCCGGCCGCGGGCCTCGGGGGCGACCGCCACACCGGCCACGTCGGCGGCGGACACCGCACTGCCCGACCACCACTGGTCGTGGTGCAGGTCGACGGCCTTGCCGACGAGCCGGCCGGTGTCGTCGAACGCGCCGTAGCGGGTCAGGCCGGCAGGCGTGGCGGTGGCGTGCGCGGGTCGCTGCGGGTCGGAGCCGAACGCGAACCGGCCCAGCTCCCAGGCGGCGTCGAGGTCGTCGGCGGCGAGTTCGCGAACGTGCACGGGGTCAGGCATCGGCAAACCCTAACGGGACAGATCTTCGGAGACCGCCGATTTTCTGCCAGCCCCTACCTCGCCGTCGATCAAGGAGTTGTGGTGGGTGACAAAGCAGCCCTCACCGTGTCAAGTCCGGCACCACAACTCCATGATCGACCGGGTTGGCCCGCGCCTGCTGCCTCGGCGATCAGTGCTGCGGGATGTTGGCCACTCCGATTCGCTTGCGGAACACCCAGTACGTCCAGCCCTGGTAGGCCAGCACGATCGGGGTGAAGATCACCGCCACCCAGGTCATGATCTTCAGGGTGTAGGGGGTGGAGGCGGCGTTGGCGGTGGTCAACGTGCCGGCCGCGTCCAGGGTGGAGGGCATCACGTTCGGGAACAGCGCGGCGAACAGGGTCGCCACCGCCAGACCGATCGCCACGGCGGTGCCGGTGAACGCCCAGCCCTCCCGGCGTACCTTGGCGGCGGCGAGGCCACCGAGCAGGGCGAGGGCCGCGCCGACGGCGAGCACGACGGCCGCCGCGCTGGAGCGGATGCTCAACGTCCAGGTCAGGAACCCCACCGCGAGCACGGCGGTGCCGACGCCCAGGCGCACCGCGAGGGCACCCGCGCGCTCGCGGATGTCACCGGTGGTCTTGAGCGCGATGAACACCGCGCCGTGGGTGAGGAACAGCGCGAGGGTGGTCGCGCCACCGAGCAGGGCGTACGGATTGAGCAGGTTGAGCAGGCCACCGACGTACTCGTGCTCGGCGTCCAACGGCACACCGCGCAGGATGTTGGCGAAGGCGACGCCCCACAGGATCGCCGGCAGCAGCGAGCCGACCACGATCGCCGCGTCCCAGCGGCGCTTCCAGGACGCCTCGGGGCGCTTGTGCCGGTATTCGAAGGCCACCCCTCGGGCGATCAGGGCCAGCAGGATCAGCAGCAGCGGCAGGTAGAAGCCGGAGAAGAGGGTCGCGTACCACTCGGGGAACGCGGCGAACATGGCACCGCCCGCGGTGATCAGCCAGACCTCGTTGCCGTCCCAGACCGGGCCGATGGTGTTGATCATTACGCGGCGTTCCCGGTCGTCGCGGCCGAGCACGGGCAGCAGCATGCCGACGCCGAAGTCGAAGCCCTCCAGGATGAAGTAGCCGGTGAACAGCACGGCGACGAGGAGAAACCAGATGGTGGTCAGTTCCACGATGGGCTCCGGGATCAGTAGGCGAAGGCGAGCGGGCGCTCGGCGTCGTCGGTGTCGTCGGCGGGGGGCTGTTCACTGACATCCGGTACGCCGGCCTTGGCGTAGCGCAGCAGCAGCTTGACCTCGATCACGGCGAGGACGGCGTAGATCAACGTGAAGGCGGTGAACGAGGTGAGCACCTCGGTCAGCGAGACGCTGCGGGACACACCGTTGCGGGTGAGCATCTCGCCGAAGACGATCCACGGCTGGCGGCCCATCTCGGTGAAGATCCAGCCGAAGGAGTTGGCCAGCAGCGGCAGCACCGGCATGGCCAGCCCGGCGCGCAGCAGCCACTTGCTGCTCGGGGTGCGGCCCTTGCGCTGGCTCCAGAGCACCAGCAGGGCGATCGCGGCGGCGGCCATCCCGAAGGCGATCATGAAGCGGAAGCTCCAGTAGGTGACCGGGATGATCGGGGCGTAGTTGCCCGCGCCGTACTGGGTGGCGTACTGGGCCTGCAGGTCGTTGATGCCGTGCACGGTGCCGTTGGGGTCGCCGGTGCCCAGGTACGACAGCAGGTACGGGATCTTGAGGGCGAACACCTCGCGGCTGCCGTCGAGGCTGCCGATGGTGAGCACGGAGAACGAGGCGGGGCTCTCGGTGGTGTAGAGGCCCTCGGCGGCGGCCATCTTCATCGGCTGCACGTCCGTCATGATCTTGCCCTGGATGTCACCGGTGAACAGCACGGCGGCGGAGGCGACCAGGACCACCCAGGAGCCGAACTTCGTGGCGAAGCGGTAGGCGCCGGTGTCGGCGGAGTCGCGGTTGCGGATCACGTGCCACAGGCCGACGGCGACGACCAGCGCGCCGGCGACCAGGAACGATCCGGCCAGGGTGTGCGGGAAGGTGATCAGGGCGACCTTGTTGGTCAGGACGGCCGGAAAGTCGGTCAGCTCGGCGCGCCCGCTGTCCGGGTTGATCCGGAAGCCGACCGGGTTCTGCATGAACGAGTTCGCCGCGAGGATGAAGTACGCGCTGAGGTTGGTGCCGATCGCGGCGGCCCAGATGCTGGCCAGGTGCGCCCGCTTCGGTAGCCGGTCCCAACCGAAGATCCACAGGCCGATGAAGGTGGATTCGAGGAAGAATGCGACCAGCGCCTCGATGGCGAGGGGGGCGCCGAAGATGTCGCCGACGAAGCGGGAGTAGTCGCTCCAGTTCATGCCGAACTGGAACTCCTGCACGATGCCGGTGACGACGCCCATCGCAAAGTTGATCAGGAAAAGCTTGCCGTAGAACTTGGTGAGCTTGAGGTAGCGCTCGTTGCCGGTGCGGTGCCACAACGTCTGCAGGATGGCCACCAGCACGGACAGGCCGATGGTCAGCGGCACGAAGAGAAAGTGGTAGACGGTGGTGACACCGAATTGCCACCGGGCAACGTCCAACGCGTCCACCTGAAACCCCCAGCTGTTCATACTACGAGACGTAGTAAATACTACTGCTCGTCGTAGAGGGATGGGCAGGGCCGGGTGGCCCGAACCGGCCCGGGACCAATGACCCTGATCACCCCGGCCGCCCGGCCCGGCGCCGGGCCGCGGGCAACCGGGCCACCCGCCCCCGCGGCCCCGCCGTTACGTGCGACGATGGCGCGCTGATGGACACCGCGCACTCCCCCTGGCAACCGCCGCTGATCTGGCGCGCAGCCCTGCTGCTGGCCCGGGCCCTGGTCGGCCTGCTGGCCCGCATCGAGGTCACCGGTGACGTCCCGGCGCACCTGCGCCGCGGACCGCTGGTGCTGGCCGCCAACCACATCAGCCCGTTCGACCCGGTGGTGATGGTCGCCGCCTGCCAGACCCGCGGCATCGCCCCTCGGATCATGGCGACCGCCGGGCTGTTTCGCGCCCCGGTGGTCGGCGCCGCCATGCGCCACGCCGGGCACATCCGTGTCGACCGGGGCACCAGCGCCGTACACCGGGCACTCGACGACGCCGCCAGCGCTGTCGCCCGCGGGTCGGTGATCCTCATCTACCCCGAGGGGCGCATCGGCCTGGACGCCGGCATGTGGCCCGAGCGCGGCAAGACCGGCGCCGCCCGACTGGCCCTGACCTGCGGCGCCCCGGTCATCCCGGTCGCCCATTGGGGAGCCCACGAGGTGCTGCCCTACCGGGCGCCCCGGGGAATGCTGCGCGGCGTCGTCCGGGCGATGTGGCGCCGGCCGGTGATCCGCGTGCACTTCGGCGAACCCGTCGACCTGGGTGAGGTGAGCGCCACCAGCCCCGGCGCCGCCCGCCGGGCCACCGACAGGATCATCGACGCGCTCACCGACGCCCTCGGCCCGCTGCGCCCCGACGAACCCGACGCGCCCCGGCACGTCGACCCCGGCCGCCCGAGCGACCCGAGCCGCGCCCATCGCCGCCGGCCGGGCTGAGCCGAGCGGCGTCGTCGCAGCCCCATGCTCCAGCGCCCGACGAACTGGGCGGTTGTCGGAAAATTGTCTAAGATGTCTACTGTGAACAGTACGGACATGCTGCACGAGAACCCGAAGCGCGCCGCCGTCCTCGCGGGGGCGGTCGGTGTGTTCGGGCGTTACGGATTCCAGAAGACGTCGATGGAGGCGGTCGCCAGGGTGGCCGGCATTTCCCGACCGGGCCTGTACCTGATGTTCCCCAACAAGGAGCAGTTGTACCGCGCCACCATGCAGAGCATCATGGAGCGCGCCCAGCGGGCCATGGAGGCGTGCCTCGCCGATCAGTCGCTGAGCTTCGGCGAGCAGATCGTGGCGGGGCTCGATGCGCTGATGGGCCCGTACATCGACACCCCGGTGGCCCGCGACCTCAACGACCTGCTGGAGAACAGCGGGTCCCAGCTGGGCTCGATGCTCCACGACTACCAGGAGCGGGCTCGGGCGACGCTGAGCGCCCACATCGCCACGTTCGCCCCACCCGGCCTGCTCGAGGCTGAGCTGACCGCGGACGACGTGATGGAGCTGCTCTTCTCCGCCGCACTGACCTGGAAGTCGACCTCGTCCACCAGGGACCAGTTTCGTGAGCGGATCTACCGGAGCCTCCGACTGATCCACCGCCCCACGAGCTGACCCGCCGCACAGCGAGCGGCTCCGGCGAGCGCCCGTGCCGCAACCGCAGGGACTCCTTCGCGCCCATTCGACAGCATCAGTCAGACTCGGTCGTACCCTGCGGCTGCCCGACGGCGATCGAGCAGCCCCGTACCCCTCGTCCGATGGTTGGAGCGCATGTCCCACACCCTCCTCGTCTGGTTGGTCGGCGGCATCCTGCTCGTGGGCGCGGGGCTCGCGACGACCCTGATCCCCGCACGGCGGGCACGGGATCGGGAGCGGCGGACCGCCTGGTCCGCCGCCCGCGCGGCCATCGACACCGCGACCGTCAGCCGGGACGCGGCGACGAGCACGGTGCCGGCAGCCGAGCAGTTGCTGGCCCGCGCCGAGTCGATCGCCGCCGCGCGGGGCGGGGCGACCGCCGCGCGGACGGCGGCGCAACACGCCCAGCAGGCCGACCAGTTGTGGCGAGGGCACCGGTGACGACCCGCCGACCGCACCTCTACGGGCTGCTGCGCTGGGTACTCCTCGGCAGCGCCGTGGTCGTCCTGCTGGTCTTCCTGCACGCCCAGCAGCAACACGGCGCCGACGTCAGCTACGGGCGGTCGCCGGTCGACTCGACGACGGTCGAGAAGGGCCCGGCCCAGAGGGTGGGCGACACGAGCGTGCCGTCGGTGGACGAGATGACCGCGCTGGTGGCCGCCAGTCCCGTGGTGCGGCTGCCCGGTTCGATCGCGCGTTGGAACGAGCAGCGGGTCCGCGAGGCAGCCGGCGACCACCCCGTGCGCATACTGGTCGCGCCGCCCTGGCTCGACGAGGACGAACAACGTCGGGTACGGGAGGTGCAGAACGCCACCATCATGGTGATCGGCACCGACGTGGTCGGCGAGGCCTACCGTGCCGTACCCGACGACCTGCCCGGCTGGCGCGCGCAGTTCGCCACCGCCGACGTGACGGGCCCGCTGGTGACACTGATCGCCGCGCTGCGGGACGTGCCCGCCCCGGCCGACCACGAGGAGCTGCGGTGGCGCGAGCCGAGCGATCGGGAGTTGGCCGTCGTCGCCGCCGACCTGCGGACCAGAGGCCTGCACGCCGCGGCCGGAACGACCCTCACCGGCGTGCCCGACAAGGCCGCGAAGACCGCGTTCCCGGACGGTGCCCGGTACGTGGCGCTTCCCGCGCAACCGTTCGGCGAACCCCTGCCCCGGTACGGGCCGGCCCTGACCCAACTGTTCCCGGGCAGCCCGATCATCGTGATGTACGGCCTCTGGATCGAATACCACGGCCCGGCGGCGGACTTCGCGGAGGTGGCCGGGGCGAGCTTCTACGGTCACTTCGCCGACCGGGTCAGCGAGTACGACTATTCCCAGGACAAGGTGCTGACGGCCTACCTGAACCGGGTCACCGACATCCGCTACGCGGGGCTGTTCGACCGTCCGCTGCCGTACCGGCCGATCGACCCGCTGCGGGTGGCGCTGCCCGCGCTGCCGTGGCTCTTCGCGGGCTGCGTGGCGACGTTCCTGGCCCTCTCGGTCCGATCGCTACGCCGGCCGGACGGCGTGGGGATCCGGTGGGGCGGCGCGCCGGCCCGGCTGGCCGGTCTCACCGCGCTCGCCGTCGAGATGTCCCTACTGACTGACGCCCGCAGCAATCCGGCGCTGACCCGGGGCATCGTCAAGCTCCAGGCGGCCCGTGCCGCGTTGGACGAAGATCTGCCGGACCGCCACGTGCGTTCGTTGCTGAACGAGGCGGCCGACGAACTGGACGACGGCGCCCGGACGGTGGGGCTCGTCAGCTACCGCCCGGAGTTCTATCTGCAGGGCAGGTTGTCGTGAAACAGTCCGTCCGACGACGGCTCGGTGACCTGATCGGCACGCCCTTCGGCGTCGCCGTCCTGGCCTGCCTCGTGCTGGCCGGCTGGGCGCTGTGGACCGGCGGGGTGCTCGACGGTCCGGCCGCCCGCCAGGTCCGCACCTCCTCCGTCTACGCGGCGCCGGGCGTCGACCTGGACCGGGCCGCGGCCGAACGGATCATCGGCAACCGCAGGCTGGTCGTGCTGCTGCTGGAGCCGGGCGCCGACCTCAGGAAGGGTTGCCGTCAGGTCACGCGCGCCGCCGACGGGAACGTCGTGCTGGTGATGAGCCGCGACGGCGATGACTACGACACGTGGGGGTGCGCGCTGCTGCCCGGGCGCGACGACGAGAACTTCGGCCGGGCCGCCGTGGCCGAGATGATCATCAGCCGGGGCATCGACACCTTCGCCGACCGCCCGCTGGAGGCGCTGAAGGTCGTCACCGTCAACTACGACCTGCTGGTGAAAGCCGGCACCGTTCCCGACGGCGCGCGCACGATCAGCCCGTCGCTGCCCCGCTACCTGCTCGCGACGGCGGCCCTCCTGGCCATCGTCGTCGGCTCGACCACGCTCTACGTCGGAGGTCGCCGGGCAGGCCGGCTCGCGGACGCCCGGCGGCACCGCCGCGACGAGAACGCCGACGGCCGCAGCGCGCTGAGCGCCGCCACCGCCGTGCTCGCCCAGCAGATCATCGACCTCGACCAGCGGTACGCGGCGACCCGACGCCGAGGCCGCGGCAGCGCCGCCGAGAAGGCGTTCGGCAGGGAGTACCTGGCACTGACCTCGGACTACGCCGAACTGCTCGACCGCGTCGCGACCCTGGACGCGGGCGACGACGCGGCCGTACGCCGGCTCGTCGACCACGTTGACGGGTTGAACCGGCGGGCGCTGCAGACGTCCCGTACCGTTCCGCAGCTGGTGCAGGTTGGCGCCACTGATCGAAAAGGTCCGCGGCGGCGCTGAGCGGGTCGGCGGCGCCGCCCACGGGCAGCATTCGCCGGTAGGTCACCCGCGGTCCACCGGCGGTGGGCATACTGCGTCGCGTGCTGACCCGACCCGGCTACCTCGACGCGCCCGCGCCGCTGGCGTTCGCGCACCGTGGCGGCGCCGCCGAGGGCGACGAGAACACCACCGAGGCGTTCGCCCGCGCCATCGGGCTGGGCTACCGGTACGTGGAGACCGACGTGCACGCCACGGCGGACGGCGTGGCGGTGATCTTCCACGACCCGACGTTGCGCCGGGTCACCGGTGAGGCGGCGCGCATCGCCGACCTGAGCTGGGCCGACCTCGCCTCGGTACGCGTCGGCGGCGCTGCCGTCGTACCCCGGCTCGATGAGGTGTTGGGAGCCTGGCCGCAGGTCCGCTTCAACATCGACGTGAAGGCCGACGGCGGCGTCGAGCCTACGGTCGCGGCCGTGACCCGGGCCGGCGCCGCCGACCGGGTGCTGCTCGCCTCGTTCAGCGACGCCCGCCTGACCCGGCTGCGCGCCCTCACCGAGGGGCGGGTCGCCACCAGCCTCGGCATGCGCGGGGTCGCGCGGCTGCGGCTCGCCTCCCTGCACGGGCGCCCGCTGCGGCTGCCCCCGTCGGTGGTCGCCGCGCAGGTGCCGCCGTACTACCGGCGGGTGCCGGTGGTGGACCGCCGGTTCCTCGACTACTGCCACCGGATCGGCCTGCAGGTGCACGTCTGGACGATCGACGAACCCGCCCAGATGCACGACTTACTGGATCGTGGTGTGGATGGCATCATGACCGATCACGTCGGCCTGCTGCGCGACGTCTACCGCAGCCGCGGCCACTGGGCCGCCTGACCATCGAAGGACCCCCGATGGCCGAAACCGTGACCCCCACGGTGGACGACACCCCGCCACCGGCGAGCACTCGCCGCGAGCGCCGCGGCTGGTACATCTACGACTGGGCCAACTCCGCGTTCCAGAGCACGGTGATCACCGTGTTCCTCGGCCCGTTCCTGACCACCGTCGCCGAGTTGGCCGCCGGTTGTGAGCTGGGCGCGGACACCTGCGACGGTTTCGTGTACCCGCTGGGCATCAAGGTCGCCGCCGGGTCGTACTACCCGTACCTGATTTCGCTGTCGGTGTTCCTCACCGTGTTCGTGCTGCCGGTCATCGGGGCGATCGCCGACCGGTCGGCGCACAAGAAGCGGCTGCTCGGTGGCGCCGCGTTCACCGGTGCCGGCGCGACCATCCTGATGGCCTTCGTCACCGGCGACCGCTACCTGCTCGGCGGGGCGCTCTTCCTGGTCGCCAACATCTCCTTCGGCGCCGCGATCGTGGTCTACAACTCGTTCCTGCCGCAGCTCGGCGGGCCCGACGAACGCGACGGCATCTCCAGCCGAGGCTGGGCGCTGGGCTACCTGGGTGGCGGCGTGCTGCTGGCGCTCAACCTCGCCGCGATCACGTTGTTCGACAACGGCGACGACCCGCAACGCACCCTCGACCTGGCCCGCTGGTCGATCGTGTCCGCCGGGGTGTGGTGGGCGCTGTTCACGCTGGTGCCGCTGCGCTGGTTGCGCGAGCGCCCCAGCGTCGCGGCCCTGACCGGTGGCGGCAACCTGCTCACCGACGGGTTCCGGCAGCTCGGCCACACCATCCGGGAGATCAAGAAGTACCCACTGACGCTGTACTTCCTACTGGCCTTCCTCGTCTTCAACGACGGCATCCAGACCGTCATCACCCTGTCCAGCCAGTACGGCACCGAGGAGCTGCGGCTGGAGCAGAGCACTCTGATCGTCACGATCCTGCTGGTGCAGTTCCTCGCCTTCGGTGGCGCGTTGAGCCTGGGGGCGCTGGCCGCGCGCATCGGCGCCTGGAAGACCGTGCTGATCAGCCTGGTGCTCTGGACCGGTGTGATCATCGGCGCGTTCCGGCTGCCCGCCGAGGCGCCGGTGCCGTTCATGGTCCTCGGCGCGGCCATCGGCCTGGTCCTCGGCGGCACCCAGGCGCTGAGCCGGTCGCTGTTCAGCCAGCTCATCCCGGCCGGGAAGGAAGGCGAGTACTACGGCTTCTACGAGATCAGCGACAAGGGCACCAGTTGGCTCGGCCCGCTCACCTTCGGCCTGGTGTTCCAGCTCACCTCCTCCTACCGGGTGGGCCTGGTCTCACTGCTGATCTTCTTCGTGGTCGGTTTCCTGCTCCTCGCCGCCGTGCCGATCCGCCGTGCCATCGTCGCCGCGGGCAACACGCCGCCCCGGGTGCTCTGAGCACGCATCCCGTACCCAAGAGATCAGGGTTGGTCGATGGGCTAGGCTGCCCGACCGTGACTGACGACGCCGCCATCTCCCCGACCTGCCTGGCCCACCCGCACCACGGCGAGGCCGGGTGCGCGGCTGCGCGCGGACTCGACGGGCGTCCGCTGCACGCGGCGGCGTTGAAGTTCTTCTGGGGGCCGATGGACTGCGGCAAGTCCACGATGGCGCTGCAGATGAACTACAACCACGCCCGGCAGGGCCGTCGTGGGCTGGTCACCACCCGCATCGACCGGTCGCTGGGCCCGCAGGTCACCACCCGCATCGGGCTCGCGCACGAGGCCATCGAGGTCACCGACGACCTGGACCTGCGGGCCCTGGTCCGCGGCCGATGGGCCGACGGGGTACGCGTCGACTACCTGATCTGCGACGAGGCCTGCTTCTACACCGTCGATCACGTCGAGCAGATGGCCGAGCTGGTCGACAGCTACGACGTGGACGTGTTCGCGTTCGGCCTCGCCACCGACTTCCGGTCCTGCCTGTTCCCCGCCACCCAACGACTGTTCGAGCTGGCCGACGAGGTGGCCCGCATCCAGGTCGAGGTGCTGTGCTGGTGTGGCCGGGAAGGGCTGCTCAACGCCCGAGTCGTCGACGGGCGGGTGGTCCGCGAGGGCGCGCAGGTCGTCATCGGCGACACGGTCGACACCGCCGACGTGCGCTACCAGGTGCTCTGCCGCCGGCACTACCGCAGCGGCGACCTCGGCCCGGTGACCACCGACCGCTGAGCGTCGACGCGGCGGCCTTCCGTGACCGGCACCTCAGAAGGGGTCACCGCAGACCCGCCAGTCCCCGTCCTCACGGATCACCGGCAGGCGACGTTCCTCGCTGAGCCCGCCGTCGCGGGTCACCTTCACGGTCACCGTGCCCTGCGGGCGTCCGCCACGGGTGGCCACCGACACGTCGGTGATCTCGTAGTCGGTCACCATCGGCGGAGTACGCACCCAACTCGTGAAGCCGATCGCGCTCCACCGGCTGCGCGCGTCCTCGCAGAGCCGCTCGTAGGCCTTGTCGCTGTCGCCGAGGGCCACCTCGCTCAGGAACCCGTCAGCGGTCTCCCGGATCGGGCCGGTGGCCTGACGGACGGTCTGCAGATTCCAGGCGCCCAGCCCGGCCGCCCCGATGCAGCACAGCGCCACGCCGAACCCGACGAAGGCCAGCCCGGTGCGCATCGGGCGGTTGCGCCGGGCCGGTCGGCTCCATGGCTGGCCGGCACCCACGACTACCGACCGTAGAGAACGCGATCGCACCGGAGCACGACAAATCGGAAACTGGGTGCGCCCGGTGGGCGAGTGTGCCCTGTTCGGACCGGCCACGGATCGTCTACCGTCGGCGCACACCCCCGAGCAGTGCCAGGAGTCGATCGATGAACCGCTTCGTGCAGCCGATACCACCCCCCGCCGACCCGTACGCCAGTGACGCTCTGCTGCGGTCCTGGCTGGAGCGTCACCTCGGCCCGGCCGGGCACGCCGCCGCGAAGGGCCGCCTCGCCGACCTGGCCGCCGACGTCACCGGGCCGCTGCGCGCGGCGCACGCCGACGCCGAGGCGCACCCGCCGACGCTGGTCCGCTACGACGCGTGGGGTGCCCGGATCGACCGGATCGACACCTCCGCCGGTTGGCAGGCGCAGCGCGCCGCCGCCGCCCGACACGCCGTGGTCGCGCTGCCCTACCTGCCGGACGCGCGCGGCACCTGGGGCGCCGCCGCGCGGGTCGTGCAGCACGCCCTGCTGCACCTGTACGGGCCGGAGTCGGCGACGTTCTCCTGCCCGGTGGCGATGGCCGACGGGGCGGCGGCGCTGCTCAGCTCGCCCGATGCGGACGCCGGGGTCCGCGACGCGTGGCTGCCCCGGCTGATCTCCACGGATCCGGCCACGGCGATCACCAGCGGGCAGTGGATGACCGAGTCGCAGGGCGGCTCCGACCTCGGCCGATCGAGCACGGTCGGCCGACCCGCGGCGGATGGTTCGTGGCGGCTGACCGGGGAGAAGTGGTTCTGCTCGGCTGCGGACGCGGCGATGGCGGTGGCGCTGGCCCGACCGGAGGGCGCCGGGCGCGGCAGTCGGGTGCTCGCACCGTTCCTGGTCCCCCGGTACGCGGCCGACTCGCCGTTGGCCGTCGGGGCCGCGGCAGACGCGCCGGCTCCGGGCGTGACCGTGCACCGGCTCAAGGACAAGCTCGGCACCCGGGCCCTGCCCACCGCCGAGATCGGCCTGCACGACGCGTACGCCGTACCGCTGGGCGACCCGGCGGTGCCCGGCCTGGTGCGGGCGATGACCCTGGTCGTGGTGACCCGGGTGCACAACGCCGCTGCGGCGGCCGGCGGGATGCGACGCGGTCTCGCCTACGCCCGGGCGTACGCCGACGTGCGGCACGTCGCCGGCGGCGCGTTGGCGTCCTCACCGCTGCACCGGGCCACCCTGGGCACCCTCGCGGTCGACGCGGCGGGCGCGTTCGCCCTGGCCGGGCATGCGTTCGCCCTGCTCGGACGGGTCGAGGTCGGCGCCGACCCGGAGGCCGCGGCGGAGCTGCGCATCGTGGCGCCGCTGGCGAAGCTGGCCACCGGCCGGCTCGCCGTCAGCTCGGCCAGCGAGTACGTGGAGAGCTTCGGCGGGGCCGGCTACGTGGAGGACACCGGCGTGCCCCGGCTCCTGCGCGACGCCCAGGTGCTGCCGATCTGGGAAGGCACCACCAACGTGCTGGCCCTGGACGTGCTGCGCGCGCTCACCCGGGAGGACGCCGGTGTCCCGCTGCTGAGCCGGCTCGCCGCCGCCGTCGACCTGGCTCGGCCGCTGTCGCCGGTGCTCGCCGACACCCTGGCCGCCGCCGCGGCGCAGTTGGGCGACACCATCGCCTCGGTGACTGTCGACCCGGGGGCGCCGACGGTGCTCGCAGGCGCCCGTGGCCTGGCGCTACGCCTGGCGTACGCGCTGACCACCGCGTTGCTCGTCGAGCACGCCGCGTGGGGTGACGAGCAGGCCGAGCTGGCCGCCCGGCTGTGGGCGCGGCGCTGGTTGCGGCGCGAGGACATCGCCGAGGACGCCCACCACCACCTGGACCTGCTTTGCTGACCGAGCGAGAAACACCGACGTACCTGACAGTGGTTGGCAGGTACGTGGGGGCAGACTGCCAGCATGACGACAACCGCTGACCTCGCCATGGTCAACCTGGACAGCTCCGACCCGGCCGCGCACGCCGCGTTCTACCACCGGGCGTTGGGCTGGGAGATCACCCACAGTGCCGCCGAGTACGCCATGATCAGCGGCGGCGGCGTGTCGATCGGCTTCGGGCTGGTGGAGGGTTACCGGCCGCCGACCTGGCCGGACCCGGCTGGCGGTAAGCGCTACCACCTCGACCTCTACGTCGATGACCTGGCCGGCGCGGAGAAGGAGTTCGTCGAGGCCGGTGCCTCGAAGCCGGAGTTCCAGCCCGGTGGCGAAGGGTGGGTGGTGCTCATCGACCCGATCGGGCAGCCGTTCTGCATCTGCCCCCGTCCACAGGGCTGAGGCTCCCCCGCCACGCGCCGGCCGGGTGCTGGGCGGCGGGTCAGCGCAGCGGGCCACGGGGTACGACGCTCAGCCGCGCCGGCGGGACCGGGCCGCCCACACCGCGTACGCCGGGTCGCGGTCGAGGTTGTGCCGGTCCCGGTCGTAGCGGCGGGTGGTCCGCGGGTCGGCGTGCCCCATCGCATCCTGCACGTCCTCGAGCGGGACGCCCTCCGATCGGGCGGTGGTGGCGAACGCATGCCTCAGCGAGTGCGGGGACAGCCTCGCCCAGGCCGGGATGCCGGCCGCCCGGGCCAGCCGGCGGACCAGCCGGAACACCGAGTGTCGGTCCAGCCGAGCACCGCTGGCGGTGACCAGCAGCGGCCCGGTCAGCTGCGGCACCGGCACGCCGGTGGCGGCGGCCCGCTGGGCCAGGTAGGCGTCCACGGCGTACCCGGTGCCCGGGGTGAGGGCACGTCGGCGTGGCTTGCCGCCCTTGCCGATGAAGCGCACGCTGCGGTGCCCGCGTTCGGTGCCCAGGTCCGCCAGGTCCAGTGAGACCAACTCGCCGACCCGCAGGCCCAGGTCAGCCAGGAGCGCGATCGCGGCCCGGTTGCGGACAGCCGTCGGGCCGGTGTCCGCGTCGGCGGCGCTCAGCAACGCGTCCACCTCCTCCGGGGCGAGGCCGACCGTGGCGGAGTGGTCCCGGTCGACGCGGGGCCGGTCCGCGCCGGCGACCGGGTTGGCCGGCACCGCGCCGAGCTTGACGAGGAAGTCGTACCAGCTGGACAGCGCGGAGAGCCGCCGTGCCACGGTCGCCGGGGTTAGCGGTCGGCCGCTGCGGGCGCCGAGGGTGGACTCCAGCGCCCGGGCGTACTCGTTGACGTGCAGGAAGGTGGCGCGCAGCGGGTCCTGCTCGCGGCCGGCGCACCAGGTGAGCCAGCCGGTGATGTCACGCCGGTACGCGTCGCGGGTGTGCTCGGACAGCCGGCGGTTGCGTAGCCAGGCCTCGGTGACGTCGACCGGCCCACCCGGCAGGGCCGGTCGGGCGGCGGGGCGGGCGAGCGCCGGAGCGTCGGAGGACATGTGAAAAAGGTTCTCAGCTCCGGATGGGAAGATCCTGAAGGCGCGCCGAGGGATGCGGCCGGTGTCGGGGTACGCCGTGCCGGCTACCGTCGGGCGGGTGCGCGCCAGTCGGTTGGTCTCCCTGCTGCTGCTTCTGCAGACCCGGGGGCGGATGACCGCGCCAGAGTTGGCCGAGGCCCTGGAGGTGTCGGTCCGGACGGTGTACCGGGACGTCGAGTCGCTGGGCGCCGCCGGGGTGCCGGTGTACGCCGAGCGCGGCCCCGCAGGCGGATACCGACTGCTCGACGGCTACCGCACCCGGCTGACGGGGCTGACCGCCGGCGAGGCCGAGGCGCTGTTCCTGGCCGGGGTGCCGGGCCCGGCCGCCGAGTTGGGCCTGGGGTCGGTGCTGGCCACCGCCGAGCTGAAGTTGCAGGCGGCGCTGCCGGCGGACCTCACCGGCCGGGGCGGGCGGGTCCGGCAGCGGTTCCACCTGGACGCGCCGAGCTGGTTCCGTGAGCCTGAGCCCACGCCGCACCTGGCCGCCCTGGCCGACGCGGTGTGGGAGGACCGCCGGGTCCGGGTGCACTACCGGCGGTGGCAGGCACCCCGGGAGGTGACCCGCACCCTCGACCCGCTCGGCGTGGTCCTCAAGGCCGGCCGGTGGTATCTGGTCGCCGCGGCGGACGGGCAGGTACGCACCTACCGGGTGAGCGCCATCCTGGAGATGACGGTGCTGGCTGAGCAGGTCGAACGGCCGACCGGGTTCGACCTGGCGGCCTGCTGGCGGGAGCACGCCGAGCGCTACGAGAGCAGCGTCTACCGCGCCGAGGCCCGGGTACGGATGACCGCGGCGGCGCTGGCCCAGACCGTGCACCTCTTCCCACCGGCGATGAGTCGGGCGGCACGCGAGGCCGCCGGCGCACCCGACGCCGACGGCTGGCTGCTCACCACCGTGCCGATCGAGTCCATCCGGCACGGTCACGTCGAGCTGCTCAAACTCGGCGCGCAGGTGCAGGTGCTCGCCCCTGCTGAGCTGCGGGAACGGCTCGCCGAAACCGCCCACGCGCTCGCCGCGCTCTATCCACTGGACGGCGCCGGCCGCGCGGAAGAGCCGACGGAGACCTCCGATGCTCGGGGCGGACCGGGCGCGGCTGGCCCGCCCCGAGCACCGGTCAGGCGTTGATCTGCCGGCGGCCGTCGCCGTTGGCGTTGATGGCCACCCGGCGGGGCTTGGCGCGCTCGGCGACCGGGATGCGCAGCGTCAGCACCCCGTTCTCGTAGCCCGCCTCCAGCTTGTCGGTGTCCAGGGTGTCGCCCAGGAACAGTCGCCGGGTGAACGTGCCCATCGGGCGTTCGGCGGCGACGAGTTCGACGCCCTCACCTGCGAGCCGGCGCCGCTCAGCCCGGACGGTGAGCACGTTGCGCTCGACGGTGCAGTCGATGGTGTCCGGGTCGACGCCGGGCAGATCGAACGCCGCGTAGAAGTGGTCCCCGTCGCGGTAGGCGTCCAGGTGCATCATCGCGGGACGGGCCGCCGTACCGAAGAACTGCTCGGCGAGCCGGTCGATCTCGCGGAACGGGTCGGTACGCATCAACATGGGTGTGCCTCCTCGGTTCTCCTGGCCGAAGGTGATGAGTTGAGCCGGGGCGACTCAACTTCCTCGTCTTTTTTAACGCGGCTGGCGGCAGGCGTCAACCCCCTCAGCGAAGCCTCTTCTCGAACCAGTGCTCGGCGTACGGGCCCCGCGAGTACGCCGGGATCTCGACGTAGCCGTGCCGTGCGTACAGGGCGCGGGCCTCGACCAGGTCGGCGCGGGTGTCCAGCCGGATCCGGTCCGCCCCGGCCGCCCGGGCCTGCTGCTCGACGGCGGCGAGCAGCGCGGCGCCCCCACCGGCGCCGCGATGCTCACCGCGGATGAACACCCTGGTCAGCTCGGCCCAGTCCGGGCACCACCGCAGCCCGGCGCAGCCGGCCAGGTCGGTGCCGTGGTGGGCGATCAGCAGCAGGCCGCTCGGGTACGTCAGGTCGTCGCTGGGTAACTCGGCCAACGCCTCGTCGACCTCACCGGGCCGGGCCGGGCGGCGGTGGTAGCGGACCACCATCTCGGTCATGTACTCGCGCAGCAGCTGCACCGCGTCCGGCTGATCGGGACGGACGGCGGTGGTCATCCAGTCGGGTCGGACGGTCGTGGTCACCTGTCGATCATCAGGGCCCGGTCAACGGCTTTATCCGCCGTCCACGGGCCGCCGTCCCCGGGCGGGTGCCGGCGGCCCGCGGACGCTACCGGCGGCGGGCCGGCAGCAGGGCGATCAGCGCGACCGCCACGGCCACGTGCATGGCGCCGAGTGCGACTCGTGCGCCGGCGGTGGCCTCGATGCCGAACAGCGGGCCGAAGGAGAGCACTGTCACCAGGATGGCCAGCGAGATCCAGACAAGGCGGGCAACCCGCGGCACGAACCGCTCCAGCAGCGCCAGCGCCGCCCAGCCCAGCAGGGCGGCGCCGAGGGTGATCCCGATGATCTGGCCTGGCCCGATGACCACCGCGGGTTGCCCCGGACTCTCGATGGTGTAGTCGACTCCAGCCACCTCGCCGATCCCCCAGATGGCCAGGCAGGCCAGGACGGCGGCGGCGACGCCGAGGGCGCGGCGACGCAGGGACGAGGTGGCGGTGGTGGGGGTGACGGTTGGTTCGACGGTCGCACTCATGACGGCTCCTCGGTCGGGGGCACGAACAAGTGCGACCGTAGCAGATAGTCCCGATCAAGACTATCTGCTACGGAACTAACATCCGGAGCGGCCGCCGGGCGCGTACGGGGAGGTGTTGGCCAGCGGGCCGCCCACCAGCGCGAGGAGAGCGCGCAGGAACACCTCCCGGTCCTGCTCAGGCAGCGTCGCGAGCAGATCGGCCTGGATGCGGCGCACGACATCCTGCGCCCTTTCCAGAACCTGCTCCCCCGCTGGCGTCACCGCCACCAGGCGAGCCCGCCGATCCGTCGGCGCGGGGCGACGCTCGGCCAACCCGGCCCGCTCCAACTGGTCGAGCGTGACGACCATCGTGGTCTTGTCCACGCCGCACCGTTCGCCGATCTCCCGCTGGGTCAGATCCCCGGTGCGGGCCTGCGCCAGCACGTAGTGCGCCCGGGGCGAGATGCCCAGCTCGGCCAGCCCCGCGGCGTGCTCGGTCTGCAGCGCGTGACTCGCCCAGGAGAGCAGGAACAACAGGTCCGGTGGGCCGTCGGCGGGCGTGCAGGAGGTCATGCGCCGAGGCTAGCAAGATGCTCTGCGACCAGACGGTTCGCGGAGCGGACGATCAGGGCCGCTGGTAGCTGCCGGCCTGCCTGTCGCCTTGGCCGGTTGCTCGGCGACGAGCAGGACCCGACGCAGCAGGTCGGAGAGCAGTCGGCGCTCCGACGGGGTGAGCGCGCCGAGCAGCCGGTGCTCCTCGGCGCCCCGAATGTCCATCGCCCCGTGCCACGCGGCCCGGCCCGCGTCGGTGAGCTCCACGTCCACCCGCCGCCGGTCGACAGTGGACGGGGTCCGTCGCACGAAGCCGCGCTCGACCAGGTTGTCGACTCGCGCGGTGATCGAGGCCGGTGCCATCGCCAGATCCGCGGCGAGTTCCGAGGGCGCGGCCCGTCCCTGCCTGCCGGCGAGCGCGTGCAGCGTGTCGTATTCGTGCGCCGGCAGGTCGAAGTCCGCGAGGACCCGTTCCTTCACGGTGCGCAGGTGCCGGGTCACCACGCCCATCCGGGTCACGGCGCCTTCGACGTCGGCGTCGAGGTCGGGTAGGACGGGCAGCCAGCGCTCGACGTGCTGGTCGACGGAGTCGTGGGCGGCGGTCACCAACGAAGCCTATCGCGGGCGAAATATTCGTTGACGAAATATTCGACGTCGAAGTACGTTGCGGTGGTGACCAACCCCCTGCGCGTCAGCTCCTTCCGGCTGCTGTTCCTGGGCCGTACCGTCTCCTCGATCGGTGACGCCGTGGTGCCCGCCGCGCTGGCCCTGGCCGTGCTGCGGGCCACCGGTTCCACCAGCGCGCTCGCGGTCGTCCTCGCCGCGGCCATGGTTCCCCGGCTGCTCCTGCTGCCCCTCGGTGGCGTCGTCGCCGACCGGTTCGACGCCCGGCGGGTCGCCCTGGTGGCCGACCTGGTCCGCTGCGCGACCCAGCTCGCGGTCGGCGTGGAACTGCTCGGCGGCGACCCGTCGCTGACCACCATCGTGGTGGCCTCGGCGCTCGGCGGCACCGCCTCGGCGTTCGCCATGCCGACCGCCTCCCCGCTGGTCGCCGGCACCGTCGAACCGGCCGCCCGGCAGCGGGCCAACGCCCTGATGGGGATCACCGCCAACACCAGCCGGCTCGCCGGCCCGGCACTGGCCGGCCTGCTGATCTGGGCCGCCGGCCCCGGTTGGGCGTTCATCATCGACAGCGCGTCGTTCGCGCTCAGCGCCGCGCTGCTCGCGCTCGTCCGGGTCCGACACGTGCCGGTACCCCGCCGTTCCGTCCTCGCCGACCTACGGCACGGCTTCGGCGAGGTACGCGCGCGCGACTGGTTCTGGACCAGCCTGATCGGGCACGGCGTGTGGAACGGCGCCGCCGCCGTCCTGATGACCCTCGGGCCGGCCATCGCCATCGACCGCCTCGGCGGCGAGGCCACCTGGGTGCTGCTGCTGCAGGCCGGCGCGATCGGCATGCTCACCGGCTCGCTGCTGGCCGGCCGGGTCCGGCTCCACCGGCCGGTGCTGCTGGCCAACCTCGGGCTGGCCAGCTACGCCGCGCCCCTCCTGCTGCTCGCCGTCGCCGCGCCCGCCCCGGCGGTGATCGTCGCCTACGGGGTAGCGCTGACCGCCCTCGGTTATCTCAACCCGGTCTGGGAAACCGTCGTGCAGCATCAGTTCCCGCCCGAGGTCCTGGCACGGGTCACGTCGTACGACTGGCTGGTGTCACTGGGCGCCATGCCGCTGGGCTACGCGCTGGCGCCACTGGCCGCCGACGCGTTCGGCGCTCCCGTACCGCTGGCGATCGCCGGGCTGCTGGTCCTGGCCGCCTGCGCCGGCACCGCGCTCATCCCCGGCGTACGCCGGCTCACCTGGCCGGCGGCCCCACAACCGCAACCGGCCGAGCCCGCTGGCGTCCGCTGATCAGTTCGCGCCGTCGGTGCGCAGCCGCGCGGCGACCAGCAGGCTTCGGTGGCAGCGCCTCAGACGGCAGAGCCCAGCCCAGGCAAAAGGCTCCCGACCAACGCCGAGAGCCTCCGTGCGATGTGGACCGGTCAGCCAGCGGCGCGCGTCATCGCGACGAAGCCACGCCACGACGCCGGGCTGAAGGTGAGCGTTCCGCCGTCGCGATCTTTCGTGTCACGAACGAGGACCACGCCCGGGAGGTTGTCGGCAACCTCGACACAGTCACCGCCGTTGCCGCCGCTCTTCGTGCTCTTACGCCATCGCGCACCGGTCATGTCCATGATGCTGCCGCTTCTCTGAGAAGTTCCAAGGAACGCCCTCGGGGCAGTGCCTCTCCGCGAATACGCTCCCACCGTCGTTCCAGGCTAACAAGGTCTGACGCTTGGTCGAGGATCTGAGCTTGTGCCGGGCCGTCGACGTGCGCGACCCGCGACCCGTCCGGCATGTCCGCGATGGTGAATGGCCCGTCGAGCCCGGGATAGCTGGGTGCGTCCGCCGGGACGATGTGGAGCTGGGCGCTGCCCATCTCGGCGTACCCCAGCAGACCCGCGAGTTGTACCGCCATCAAGGCGCGGTCGTCGCCGACGCGCCGCCTGAGCACCCCCTCGTCCAGGACGGCGATCAGCAAGGGTCCGTTTTCACGGCTGAGAATCGCCTGCCGGCTGATGCGCGCCTCGGCGAATTCAGTGACCGCTTCCGGCTTCAGCACGCCACCGGCCAGGGTCGCCCGCGCGTACGCCTCCGTCTGCAGCAGCCCGGGTACCCACGCCAGTTGAAACGACCGCAGCGTCACCGCCTCGCGTTCGATGTCGACCCACGGCCGGAACCACACAGGTTCGCGGCGACGGACGACGTCCGGCCAAAGAGCGTCCGTGTCTTTTGCCAACAGCTCTGCGACGGTCGAACGGTGGCGGCTCTGCGGAATGTGCCCCGGGTTTGCCCACCTGGCGACGGTCTTCGGGTGCACGCCAATCTGACCTGCCAGGCTTTCGGCGGTGTGACCCGCTGCGGCTAGCGCCGCGACAAAGGCGTGATTCATGCCGTCCCTCCCCTGGAGCAAACCAACTGCCCGAAGGAGATTAAACAACGCTGTGTGATTGTCCAGCAACCCCGGGCAAGGTGCTCTGTAGACGCTTCTCAACACCAGCCAGGGGGAACGGTGCAAGACGGAGAAGACAAGCCGGAGCTGCGGGGATGACCGGCGGCGCCCTCAGGGCAGGGGACGTGGTCCTCCTGACCACCGCCGCGAGCGTTCAATTCATGAAACCGATCTTCGTCAGGGTCATCCGCGAATTGCCCGACCGATACACCTACGACGGTTGGCTCTGGCTCGACGCCTACGAGCTGGGCCCGAAGGGCGAAGCGATCGCACGGCGTGAGTTGTTCGTCATGCGTGCGGGCGTGCAGATGCGGGTTCAGTCCCCTCGCCGCGCCAATGAGACCCGCTTGCCCTCATCGATCCAGCGATCCGATCCAGTGGGAGTCGTCTGATGCCCGAGCGACCCAGGCACTCGCCAGTGCGGCCGTCATGGCGCTGCCCGGTCTGCGGCATCCTGTGGCCGTGTTCGGCCGCGAAGCTGCGTCTCCTCGGCGAGTACCGCGAGGATCGGCCGGGCCTGTTGATTCACCTGGCAAAGGCTCAGGAGGCAGCCGAAGCCGATCTCGCCAAGCTCAACCCGGACGTTGCGCTTCCCGACCTGACCCCGCGTTTCGTCGGCTGGGCTGAAGCCCGCTGAGCCACCCGATTCTGTAGGTTCCCCGTCGAGCTCAACCGGCGCGACGCGGAGCGTCGGAGTGATGTCCGTCCGGATGCCGGGAACGAACAGCCACGCCGCCCGCTTGGCGCTGACGAGCGCGGTGAACGCCGGCCGCGCCTACCTCGGCGACACGGAGTCCGTCGCCAGCAGTGCGTGCAGGTGCATGTCGTGCCAGCCGTCGGCGTGGCGAACCGACCCGCGCAGCACACCCTCGGCCCTGAAGCCGGCCCGCGTCGCCACCCGGCACGACGCCGTGTTGGCGGTCGAGTGCTCCAGGGCGAGACGATGCAACGGCCAGCGGTCGACCCACTGCGCTGTCCATTCCCGTGCCTCGTCGTCGTCGAGGCGGCGGACGTGCCACCGTTGGATCGCCGGGCAGTCGAAGGCGACCCGTACGGCCGGGGCGTCCTCGTCGCACCACGGCCGCAACGCCAGCCCGGGGCGTACCGGAAGGTGGGGTTGCTCTTGGGCGCCGAGGCTCCCGGCGGACAGGGCAGGCGCGACGAGCAGCGGCATGGGTCCATTATCGGGGCGGCGGCCTCACTCGCCGGTCGGGCCGCCGGCGATCTCGGTGACCACGTCGAGGTGGCCGAGGTGGCGGGCGTACTCCTGGACCAGGTGGAACAGCACCCGCTCCAGCGACGCCGGGTCCGCGCCTTCCCAACGCGGGCCCGGCGCACCGATCTCCGCCAGGTCGTGCGCCGTCACCACCGCCGTGGTGTGCGCGCCCTGCGCCTGCAGCGCCGCCACCAGGTCCGCGCGGGTCTCGTCGGGGGCGACGTACCAGCGGTCGTCGCGGCGGTCGCCCCACGGCTCGGCGACATTCCGCCCCTGGAAACCCCACTCGATCCAGCGCAGCTCGACGTGGCGTAGGTGCTTGAGCAACTCCAGCGGAGTCCACCCCGACGGCAGCCGGCTGCGCCGCAGCTCCGGCTCGGCCAACGCCGACACCTTGGCCACCGTCGACTCACGGAAGTAGTCCAGGTAGCGAAGGAAGACCTCGGTGCGGCTGCCGGCGGGAGCGGTGGGCTCCGGGAAGACGGTCATTGTCCGGAAGCGTCCGGCAGGTCGCGGGCGCGTTGCCGCACACCCGCTACGCCGTACGGGTAGTCACCCACGAGTGGGGCGCTCGCCTCGTCCAACAACCGCATCTGCTCGGCGTCGAGGACCAGGTCGGCGGCGGTCAGGTTGTCGTCGAGCTGCTCGGTGGTGCGCGCACCGAGGATCACCGAGGTGACCGCCGGTCGGGCCGCCAGCCAGGCCAGCGAGACCGCCGACATGGACACGCCGTGTTCCCCGGCGACGCGGCGGACCGCGTCGAGCACCCGCCAGGTGCGCTCTTCGGCGTTGCGACCCGCGTACGCTTCGACGCCACGCTGCGGGTTCTCGCCGAGCCGGGTCGCGCCGGTGGGCATGCTGTCGCGCTGATACTTACCGGTCAGCCAGCCGCCACCCAATGGTGACCACGGCAGGATGCCGATGCCCTCGTTCTCGCAGACCGGCACCAGCTCGAACTCGATCTCCCGCGCCAGCAGGTTGTACTGCGGTTGCAGGGTCACGATCGGGGTGAGGTTGAGGTGCTGGGTGAGCAGGGCCGCCTTCTGCAACTGCCAACCGGTGAAGTTGCTGACCCCCGCATAGCGGATCTTGCCGGCGCTCACCGCGTCGTCGAAGAACCGCAGCGTCTCCGGCAGTGGGGTCAGCGGGTCCCAGGCGTGCGCCTGATACAGGTCGACGGCCTCGACGCCGAGGCGCCGCAGGCTGGCGTCCAGTGCGCGGGTGAGGTGCACCCGGGACAGGCCGGCGTCGTTCGCCCCCGGGCCCATCGGGAACCGCCCCTTGGTGGCGATCACCAGGCGGTCTCGCAGGTCGGGCCGCGTCCGCAGCCAACGCCCGACGATGTCCTCCGAGACGCCGGCGGAGTAGACGTCGGCCGTGTCGATGAAGGTGCCGCCGGCCTCGACGAACCGGTCCAGTTGGGCGAAGCTGCCGGCCTCGTCGGTCTCCGCGCCGAAGGTCATCGTGCCCAGACACAGGGTCGAGACCACGGTGCCGGTGGCGCCCAGAGTGCGATAGCGCATGTTGTCCTTCCGTCCGAGTGACAAAGCTGATCTTCGCACCTGGTCAGACCGCCTGCACCCAGAGGCCTCCGGGCACCCACGCGGCGGCTTCACAGGCCATGATGAGCGGGTGAGCGAGCCCGCGATCGACATCGACCGACCTCACCAGATGGGCCAGGCGTCATCGCCGGCCCAACCACCCGAGCCTGGTCCGCGCGCGCTCGGGCCGTGGCTGGTGGCCGCGGCGACCAGCGCGACGCTGCTGCTGCTCGCCGGCCGTTACGGCTATCACCGCGACGAGCTGTACTTCCTGCTCGCCGGCCGGCACCTGGACTGGGGCTACGTCGATCAGGGCCCGCTGGTCCCGGCGCTGGCCCGGCTGTTGGACACGATCGCGCCGGGCAACCTGGTGGTGCTGCGGACGCCGTCGGCACTGCTGGCCGGCGGCGCGGTGCTGCTGGTCGCCGCCATCTCCCGGGAGTGGGGCGCCGGTCGGGCCGGGCAGACCTTCGCGGCGGTGCTCGCCGCGTTGTCCGGCATCGTGCTCGCCGGCGGGCACCTGCTCAGCACCACCACCGTCGACCTGCTGGTCTGGCTGGCCGCGGCGTGGTGTGCGGTGCGGTTGCTGCGCACCGGTGACAGCCGCTGGGCGCTCGGCATCGGGCTGGCGCTCGGCGTGGGAATGTTCAGCAAGGTGCTGCCCGCGCTGCTGGCCGTGGGTCTGATCGCCGGAGTGCTCATCGCCGGGCCGCGGCGGCTGCTGCGTGACAGGTGGGTGCTCGCCGCCGCCGGGATCGCCGCGCTGCTGGCCGCGCCGAACCTGATCTGGCAGGCCGTGCACGGGTTCCCGCAGCTCGGTGTGGCAGCCTCCATCGCCGACGGCGACAGCTCCTACAGTGGACGCCTCGACGCGTTCATCCTCCAGTTCGTCATCATCAGCCCGTACGCCGTACCGATCTGGATCGCCGGCCTCGTCGCGCTGCTGCGCCGACCGGCGTGGCGGGCGTACCGGGCGGTGGGTTGGGCCTGGTTGGTCGTGGTCGGCATCGTGCTGATCGCCGGCGGCAAGGGTTACTACGACGCGCCGCTGCTGCTGGTCCTCACCGCCGCCGGCGCGGTGGTGACCGTCGCGTGGGCCTCGCGCGGGTCTGTCCGGTTGCGGCGAGGGCTGCTCGCGCTGGGCGCGGTGCCGTTCCTGCTGCCCACCGTCGTGCTGCTGCTGCCGGTGCTGCCGGCCGACCGGTTGCCCGGGTTCGTGGTCGACGTCAACTACGACGCCGGCGAGACCATCGGCTGGCCGGCGTTCGCCGACTCGATCGCCGCCGTCCATCGTGGCCTGCCGCCCGAGGAGCGCTCACGGGCGGTCATCCTCACCGGTAACTATGGCGAGGCCGGTGCGGTGGCTCGCTACGGCCCGGACCGTGGTCTTCCCCGCGCGTACTCCGGGCACAACAGCATGGTCGACTTCGGCCGGCCACCGGCCGACGCGGACGTGGTGATCGTCGTCGGCTGGGAACGTCCCGACCCGCTGAACGCCTGGTTCAACGAGTGCACGCTCGCCGGGCGGGTGGACCAGCGGGTCGAGGTGGACAACGACGAGAACGGCGGCCCGATCTACGTGTGCCGGGGGCTGCGGCGTCCGTGGGCGCAGATCTGGGACACCGAGGTACGCCACACGGGCTAACTCTCGCCGGTGAGCCAGGTGCGTACCGCGGGCAGTGCCTCGGGGCCGGAGTTGGCGTCGACGTCGCGGGCGAGATCCGCATTCGCGGCCCGGGACCGCCATTCGTGGGCCAGGGCCGCGAAGACGAGCTGGTCAGCCCACTCCCCCTTGAACAGGTAACTCTCGACATGGTGCGCCTCCTGACGCATGCCGAGCCGGGCCATCAGACGGGCGGACGCCTCATTCCGAGCGTGGCACCGACCGTAGATCCGGTGCAGCCCAAACTCGGTGAACCCCCAGTCCAACAAGGCCGTGGCGGCTTCCGTAGCCAAGCCGCGACCGCCGTGGTCGGGGTGGAAGACGTACCCGAGTTCGGCCGTACGGTCGAGCTGACTGCGCCACACCAACTCCACGGTCCCGATCACCCCGGCGTCGCCGGCCACGGCCAACGTCAGGCAGTCACCCTCCGCGCGTAGGGCGTCCTCGCCAGCCATGGCCACCACCGACGCCCGCGACTGCTCCCGGGTACGCGGCTCGGCACCGAGCATCCAGCGGACGACGTCCGGCCGGCGTTGATACGCGTGCACGTCGTCGAGGTCGTCCACGGTGAACGGACGCAAGGTGAGCCGGGCGGTGCGGATCGGGTAGGTCGGCTGGAACATCAGGCGATCATAGGGAGTACGACCAGGTTGTGCAGAACGTTCCGGCGACGGTTCGTCGGCAGCACCCGGTGGTCCCCAGCTGTGGTGCCGGGTCCGCCGTCGGCGGTGGGCGGGGTGTTGCCGAAGGAGTAGAGGGTCCTGCTCGTCCGATGACGAACACCGCCTGACCTTCCGACCATGCCACCGCCGCCAGTACCGCGCGGGTGGGACCCATGCTCAGCGGACCCCACCCGCGCGGTCACCGCTGCTGGTGCCTCGGCAACACCGACTGCCCCGCCGTGCCGCCCACGAAGGGCGCCCCCGGCGTCTCCGCCGCGATCCGGTCCATCGTGCGGGCCAACTGCTCACTGCCGTCATCGAGATGCCGCGCCGCCGCCTGCATGTGCGACACCATCATCTCGCCGAAGATCCGCAACGCCTCCCGGGTGGCCACCGTGTCGTCGAAGCTCGGCCCAGCCGCGCTGCGGTACTCCGTCACCGCCCGCTCCGCCGCCTGCTTCGCCTCCGCCTCGGCCGCCTGCATGTAGCTCTCGTACTGCATCCGGGCGTACTCGGCGACCCGCCGCGCGTAGTCGTGCGCCTGCGCGATGATCTGCTCGGCCTCCCGTTGCGCCGCGGACAGCAGGTTCACCTCCCGCGCCGCGGGAGCCTTCGCCGCCGCCCCCGTGCTCGGTATGACCCCGTGCCGGTGCAGCTCCACCCGGTCGGTCAGCCGCTCGTTCTCCGCCCGCAGAGTCGCGACCTGTGTCATCAGCAGGTCCAACTCGTCGGCGACCTGCACCCGGAACCGATCCACGTCGGCGTTGTCGTAGCCACGCCGGGCGAACGACGCGACACCGAACTCCCACCGACGGACCCGGTCGGCGGTCATCCGCACCTGCACACCGCCGGAAACCTGCATCCCGTCGTACCGACTGATCGGAGTCGCACTCACCTGTGCCCGCCTCCGTTCGCGACTGCCGGGCTCGCAAGCTCACTCACCTGTGCCCACCTCCGGAAATGTCACCGGCGGTCGACTGCTGCACCGCCGTACGCCAGGCCGGGCCGTACCACTGCTCACCCGGGCCCTCGTGGTGCAATTGACCCGCGTGGAAACCCGCCTGGACCAACGTCTGCACCGCGTACGAGACCATCTCGTCCGACCCGCACACGAACACGTGCCGGGAACGCCAGTCACCGTCGGCCAACGCCCGGTCGACCGCGTGCGCGAACTCCCCCGGCCGGTTCACGTCGGCACCCACCACGTAGGTCACCGTCAACCACGGGTACGAAGACGCCAACTTGTCGATCGCGTCGCTGTCGTAGAGCTCACTGCGGGAACGAGCACCCACGTAGAGGTCGACCCGTCGGCGGGAACCCTCCGCGGCCACCTGCTCCACCAACGCCTTCACCGGCGCCCAGCCGGTACCGGCGGTCAGCAACAACAGATCGCTGGAACCCGCCGACCACAACCCCAGCCGGTCCCCCACAGGCGCGGCCAGGTGGATCCGATCGCCCACCGCCGACCCGTACACCAGACGTGACGACACCGCCCCACCCGGGGCGGCACGCACATGCAACTCCAAGGTGCCATCCGCGCGGGGTGCGTTCGCCGGCGAGTAGTACCGCCACGACCGCACCGACGGATGCGACACCCCGACCGACTGACCCGGGGTGAACGGCAACAGGTACTGCGGACGCACCGTCAACACCGCCACGTCGAACGTCCGCCGCTCGTGCGCGACGATCTCCGCCACCCACCACGGCGGGTTCACCGCCTCGGCGGCCTGCGCGGCCTCCGTCATCACCTGGGCGACCAACCCGTACGCGGCCGCCCAGTCCTGAGCCAACTCGTCGGTCCACTGCTCTCCGAGGAAATGCTGCAGCGTCGCCAACAGCGCCTCACCGACCGCCGGGTAGTGCTCCGCGCGTACCGCGAACTTGCGGTGGTCCGCACCGAGATCCTGCAGAAAGCCCACCAATCCGTCCACCCGGTCCACGTTGGACACGATGTGCCCCAACGCGGTGACGAGGCGGTCCCGCTGCCCGGCCATGTTCGTGGGGAACATCTGCCGCGTCTCGGGGTGAGCGAGGAACAACGTCGAATAGAAGTAGAGCGGCACCTGGTCACCGTGGCCGGCGACCAGAGACCAGCTCTGCTTGAGCCGGGCCGCGTCCACGCTCAGGCGCCCGACCGGTTCCCGGCGGCCACCACCTGGTCCTGCACCTGCCCCAGCACCGTCTGCACGTCCGCCAGGATGTCCGCCGGCACACCCAGCTCGGTCAACGTCACCATCAGATGCCCGCCCACCTTCACGTAGTGCTCCACCGGGATGTTCAACGGCTGGTGCGCCTCGGCCAACCCGCGACCGGTGTACTCGTTCGGGCCACCCAGCACCGTCGTCAACATCAACGTCAGGTGCCGACGCTGACCCGCCATGTCCACATCGGTGAAGTAACCCGCCAACTCAGGGTCGGCGAGCACCTTCTCGTAGAACAGATCAACGGCAGCCTTGACCGAGCTGGCACCGCCAATGCGGTCGTAGTGCGAGGCGGGAGCGGTTTCTTCGGTAACCGTCACGGTCGTTCCTTCCGGGGGTCAAGGATCGCGCGGGATCAGCGCGAAGGGGCCCGGCCCACGGAGCGACATCGACGTGCCACGGCGACACCGCGCCGGAACCGTGTCGGACCATAGCGTGTCAACCGCCTCCGGTCAGGGCCCCCCGATCGGATTCCCGACACCAGCCCGACACACTACGTCACCACTACCGGCGCGTATCTCCACAACGGGCCACCGGAACGACACCCACCGTATCCACAGTGGAGCGCAGAGACCTACCGACACGACCCACGGTCGCCTACGGTCACCGACGGTCGCGAGAAAACCAGTCGGGAAAAACTGGACGAGCCGAACGCCTTCGGGCGCTCAGCCAGCCCGCCGCCGCGCCCGCCGCGCCGCCAACTCGTCACCCATCGGATCCGCCGCCACCGTCGGCTCCACCGGGCCGCTCACCGCCGGCTCCGCCGGCAGATGCGACAACGACCCCTGGATCTCCTTGAAGGCCCCACCGATCGCGATCCCGAAGACGCCCTGGCCACCCTGCAACAGGTCGACCACCTCTTCCGGGGACCGACACTCATACACCGTCGTCCCATCAGAGATCAGCGTGATCCCGGCCAGATCCTCCACACCACGCGACCGCAACGCCTCGATCGCCTTGCGGATGTTCTGCAGGGACACCCCCGCATCCAACAACCGCTTCACGACCTTCAACACCACCAGGTCCCGGAACGAATACAACCGCTGCGTCCCCGAACCAGAGGCGTCGCGCACGCTCGGCACCACCAGCGTCGTCCGCGCCCAGTAATCCAACTGCCGGTAACTGATGCCCACCGCGTGGCAGGCCGTCACACCCCGGTAGCCCACCGAACCGTCACCCTCAGTCGCCACCGTTGGCGACGAGGCACCCGGCTCGTTCAACTCTCCACCCGGATCGGAATCCCGCAGCTCGTGCATCCGGACAACCTCCCCGTCAGTGTGGCGACGCATCGTTTCCGGGACGCGCACCCCTCGACATGGCAACCCTATAGCCACCCTCAGGGGTTACCACGGAGGAACCGACGCGACACGCCGCGCAGCCACCGAGAAAGATCACCAACCGGACCGGGGCATCACCCACAGTCACACCAAGACGCAGAGGCCGGCGCCCACCTCAGCCCGCGAAATCCTCCGGACGCACCTGATCCAGGAACTCGCGGAACTTCTCCACCTCGTCCTCCTGCTCGTCAGGGATGATGATCCCCGCCTCGCTGAGGACCTGCTCCGCACAACGAATCGGCGCCCCGACACGCAACGCCAACGCGATCGAATCGCTCGGCCGCGCCGACACCCGCACCCCATCGCCGATCAACAGATCCGCGTAGAAGACGTTCTCCTTGAGCTCAGTGATCTCCACCGCCTGCAAGGGCGCCTTCAACGCCGCCAACACATCCCGCAGAAGATCATGCGTCAACGGCCGGGCCGGCTTGACCCCCTGCTGCTCATAAGCGATAGCCGTGGCCTCGACCGCGCCGATCCAGATCGGCAGATAGCGGTCCCCCTCGACCTCCCTGAGCAGGACGATCGGCTGGTTGCTGGGCAGCTCCACCCGAACTCCGACCACGCTCAGCTCGCGCACCGCCGCCTCCGTGTCGTTGTCACCTACGCCGCACCGCGCCTTTCCCTGCACGGTACACGGACCGCGACACGGCCGTCCCATGCGCTACGGCACCACGCTCGCGCCAGAAAGGGGTTACCCCGGCAAGCCTACGGCACGCTTCCCGGAAGAGATCTTTCCGCTCAGCCACCGCCCGCCGGGCCCCTCACCGACCCAACGTCGAACGCAGACCCACCCGCACCAACGCCGCGTGCAACTGCTCCGACAACGCCACCAACTCACGCGCCGTCTCCGCCGCCCGCGCCCGCGCCGCCGGATCACTCTGCCGCGCCAACGGCGCCACCAACTGCGCGAACAAACCGACCTCACGGTCCGCCGCCGTCCGATAACCCCGCAGGTGCCGCGGCTCCAACCCGTACGACGCCAACCCCGCCACCGCCGACGCGATGATCAACGCGTCCGCGTCATACCACCCCGGCGGATCCGACACCAGGACACCGAGCCGCTCCAACTCCACCAACGTCGAGTCGTCGATGCCACTGCGCGCCACCAGATCCGCCCGGCCGAGCCGCACCTGCGACGACTCGGCCGGCTCCGCCGACTCACGACCCGGCACCGCACCATCGGGACCGACCGCCACCAACGCCCGCCGCGACCGCCCCGGCTGCTCACCGGACGAATCCCACTCCGCCAACTGCTCACGGATCACCCGCAACGGCAGGTACTTGTCCCGCTGCGCGGTCAACACGAACCGCAACCGCGACACATCGTCCCAGCTGTACTTCCGGTAACCCGCCGCCGTCCGCTGCGGCTCGACCAGACCCTCGGCCTCAAGGAACCGCAGCTTCGAAATGGTGGTGTCCGGAAAATCGACCCGCAACTGCCCAAGCACCTCACCGATGCTCATCAGCGGCTGAGACCGGGCCGCCCCGGGTGACGTGGAGGCCGCAGGCTCGTTCACCCCCGGCCGGCCTCTTCCTCCGGGCGCGGACCGGCGATGAACACCACCCGGAACTTACCGATCTGGACCTCGTCACCATTGCTCAACGTGGCCGCCTCGACCCGCTCACGATTCACGTACGTGCCATTCAGGCTGCCCACGTCCCGCACCGTGAACGTGCCACCGTCACGGTGGAACTCCGCGTGCCGACGCGACACCGTCACGTCATCGAGGAAAATGTCACTGTCCGGGTGCCGGCCACTGGTCGTCACATCGTGGTCCAACAGGAACCGGGCACCCGCATTCGGGCCTCGACGAACCACCAGCAGCGCCATACCCGGCGGCAACGAACCGGACATCCGGCTCGGCACCACATCGGTGTCCGGGCCCTCCAGCACTTCGTCGAGCGAACCGAGATTGAGCGTCGAAGTGACGTCGAGCGGGGGGAACTCGTCGTCTGGCCGCGTCATGGGACCACCTCACGGATCTGTTCGGTCGGCGTCGGGTAATGGCGGGTCTGGCCGCCGGGCACTCGAACACCCGGCGGCTGGCTCCCCGTGCCCGGGAAGGCAATTCCGCAACGCTCAACTATTTGGGTTCTCGGTCGACTGGGCGAGCCTAGCCAGCGCCGAAATGCAGGGCAACCGGACGCGCGCAGACATCCCACGCGCCGGATCACGCACACTCAGCCTTCGATGATCTTCTGATACGCGCCCGCCGTCAGCAACCCGTCCGTCGCCGTCGGATCATTCGGCGTGATCTCCACCAACCAACCCTCACCGTACGGATCAGTGTTGATCAGCTCAGGCGTGTCACCCAGCGCCTCGTTGCGGGCCGCAACCGTACCGGCGACCGGCGCGTAGATCTCCGACACACTCTTGGTCGACTCGATCTCACCCAACGAGTCACCGGCCGCGACCACCGCACCCGCCTCGGGCAACTGCACGTACACGATGTCACCCAGCGCGTCCTGCGCGAAGTGCGTGATGCCGACCCGGATCGAACCCGTGCCGTCACCCGCCACCCACTCGTGCTCGGCGGTGTATCGCAGATCCTCGGGAATCACCAGACGCGTCCTTCATCCATCGGTGCCCCGGACCACCCGGGTCCGGCGCGGCCGCGCCGGTCAGGAGACCGGACGGGCGTGTTCCAACTTGATCGGCACGTGCAGCGCCGAAACCTCGGCAACCTCACGCTCCCCAAACGTCACGTTACCGCCGCCACCCCGGACCGACGCCACCACCCCACCAGGAATGTTCAACGCCGTACGCATCGTCGCCGGATCACCGATCACCGTGATGGTGAACGGCCCCGTCAACCGACGCCCCTCCACCACCAACGACCCGTTGTCCCCGTCGAGGAAGTACGTCGACGCGATGATCCGCACCGTCGCCCGGTCGGCACCGGAGATCTGCATCGCCTCCGCGCCCGCACCCCGCAGCTCCTGCACCGCGTCCAGCACCCGGTTCGCCGTGATCGGCTTGGCACCAGCGTCGAACTGCACCGTCAACCCCGGCCCGACCGCCGGCAACGTACCCGCAAGGATGCCCAGCTCATCCGCCCGCCGCGTCGCCTCGTCCAACGCCGCCTGACGGCCCTGCTCACCCGATTGCAACTGCCGCTGACTGTCCTCCAGGGCCCTGATGTCCTGCTGGAGACGGCTCTCCCGCGCATCCAGATCCGACAGGATCCGGACCAGGTCCTCCTGGCGCGTCGCCCCCAACGTCGGATCCGTCGACGTCGTCTTGAACTGCACCACCAACGTGAAGCCCAGCAACGCCAACAACGCAACGATCATCACCCCGGCCGTACTCAACCGGGACCGGCCCGCCGCCACCGGCGCCACCGACTCCCCGACCGGCTCCGCCAACCCGTCGGAACTCGCCACCGGCTCCCCCGACCGCGACACCGCGCTCAGGTCCACCGTCGCGCCGTCGTCGACCAGCTCCACGTCCGGCTCCGCGGCGGGCTCCACGTCCGGCAGCTCCCGCTCCGCGGGCTCCTGCGGCGCCAACGGGCTCAACTCGTCCGGATCCGGCGCATCCGGCCGCGGATCCGGCTCACCCGCCGGCCCACCCGGACGCGCCGGCCCCGCCGGCCCCGCCGGCTGCGGCCACCCGGTCCCCGTGTCGGTCTGCTCGTCACTCATCGCATCCCAACCTACGCCCGGAACAGGTGCCGACGGATCGCCGCCACGTTGCCGAAAATGCGCACCCCGAGCACAACGACCACGCCGGTGGACAACTGCCCGCCCACCCCCAGCTGGTCACCCAGATACACGATCAGACCAGCAACCAGCACATTCGAGATGAACGACACCACGAACTGCTTGTCGTCGAAGATGCGGTCCAACCTGGCCCGCACACCACCGAACACCGCGTCCAACGCGGCCACCACCGCGATCGGCAGGTACGGCTGCAACGCCGCCGGCACCGAGGGATCGAGCCACACACCGAGCACCACACCGGCGAGCAACGCCAGCACCGGGATCATCGGCCACCTCCGGAGGGGCTAGTGGTCGTCGTCGGAGCGGACGACCCGGGACTGCCGGACCGGACACCCGACGCGGAAGGGCTCGGACTGACCGACGGCTTGGCGTAGCGTAGCTGCGGCTCCGGAGCCGCCGGCAGGGTGAGGTCGTCCGACTCCCGCACACCGAACGACAACCCGGTCTTCTGCGCGACCTCCCGCATCAGCGCCGCGTTACGGCTGTCCTCGAATTTGCGCCGCATCGAACCCGGGCCGATCGCCGACACCTCGTACGGCCCGGTCACCGGCCGGAAATCCACCAGCATCGCCTCGCCCGCCGACCGGATCGTCGACGTCGATGTCAACCGCTGCCCGTTGATGGCGATCGCCTCCGCGCCGGCACTCCACAACGCGTTCGCCACCCCCTGCAGGTCGCTGTAGAGCACCCGTGGCGGCCCAGCGCCGGCGCCGGTCACCGCGTCCGCGTTGTCCGGCGCGTCCGCCAACCGCACCACCACACCGTCGCCACGCACCCGACCCAGCCCGGTGCTCGCCTCCTGGTCCCGCAGCCGGGCGGCCACCGACCCGCTCAACGCCGCGTCCCGCTGCCGACTGACCTCCTCGCGCAGCTGGTCCGCTCGCGTGGACAACCGATCGGTCTGCTTCTCCCGCTCCTTGATCTGCGCCACCAGACCGGAGCGGGCCTGACTGCGCCCCGGCTCGTCGGCCATCGTCTGCCGGTACGCGACCGCGAACAGGAAACCGAGCATCACCACCACGACGAGGCTGACCGACCGTGACGGCCAGGCACGCCACCCCCGGGCTGGTTCAGTGGACGCCGACCGTCGACGGGCAGCCGCCGCGTCCGCGTACCCCGGGTCCAGCGGATTGCGGAACAGTTCGGTGAGGAAATCCGGCGCGTACACCCGGTCCTGGCCGGGTTTCCCGGGCCTCGGCGCGCTCACGCGGCCGCTCCCGGGCCGCGCGCCGCGCGCACCAGCCGGGCCGCCTGTACGACGTACATCCCGCCGGCCACCCAGTAGAGCACCAGGCCCCACCAGGCCAGACCCCAGCCGATGGCACTCGCCGCCGTCGCCACGTCGGTCGCCGCGGTGCCCAGCAGCAGCACCGGGAACGCCGCGAGCAGCAGGAACGTGGCGGTCTTGCCCACGTAGTGCACCGGCGGCGGCCCGTACCCGTAGCGACGCAGCACCGCCAGTGAACCGAGCAGGAGCAGCTCACGGGCCAGCAGCGCCGCGGTGAACTGCCACGGCACCACCTCGCGCGCGGTGAAGGCGACCAGGGTGGCGAGGATGTAGAGCCGATCGGCCAGTGGGTCGAGCAGCTCCCCGAGTCGGCTCACCTGGCGCAGACGGCGGGCGATCCAGCCGTCGACCCAGTCGGTGGTGCCGCCGATGGCCAGCACGATGACCGCTGCCACGTCGGCCCGTTCGACCAGGAACAGGTAGAGGAAGACCGGCACGCCCAGCAGCCGCCCGAAGCTGATCAGGTTGGGCAGGGTGAGCACCTGGTTTCCGGGAATCTGGTCACCGGTGTCCCGCGGTTGCTCTGGCCGAGCCGGCCGACGCGACACCGATCCTCCTCCACGGCACGCGGCCCTCGGCCGACGTCGGGCGCGGCTGAGGGTCGTACGCGCTGTCGGGCCGGCCGCCGCCGGCTCCCCTGCGGCCCCGGGCGGGGCCTCTTCCCTGATGCGGCCCGCGATCTCGGTGATCGCGGGCCGGGTAAGTGCGCTGCCACTATATCGGGCTTCTCTCCGCTGCCTGGGTGCCGCCGTGCGGCGCTCGGCGCGGTCCTGTCGCACTTGTGGCGTGGATCACCACGCGTAGAGCGTCCTAGGATAGTAATGGAAGGCGGATCGCCCTCAGGCGGTCTGAACCGCGGAATCGGTCTGCTGCTCGGGCACCGACTGGGTCGCCGCCCGAGCGAACGCGACCAACGACAGCAACAAATCGTGCTGCAGCCGCGCCGGCATCCGATCCAGCACCGTCTGCACCGCACGCTGCCGCCGCTCGGCCAACTCCCCCAGCAGGGTCAGCGCGGCGGCGGTCGGCACCAACCGCACCTCACGCCGGTCCCGTGGATCGGCCACCCGGCGCAACAGCCCGGTCGCCTCCAGCCGGTCGCAGAGGCGGCTGGCCGACGAGGGCACCACATCCAGCAGCTCCGCCAACCCGTTGACGTTGGTCTCCTGCCGACTGCTGATCAGCGTCAACACCCTCAACTGGGTGGGCGGCACCTGGTGCCGCGACGCGGCCGACTCGAGTACGGCGATCAGTGTCTCGGCAGCCGCGTCGATCGCCGCGGCGAGATCCGCAGGTCGCTCCACCCGATGTCCCCTGCCGTCGTCGCGCTGGTGCCTGCCCGGCAGAGCGGCGGCGACCCTCACCCGCTGCCCCGCTCACGCGGACCGTGCCAGTCCAGACAGACCACGACGGCGTCGTCGCGCAGATCGGCGTCCGCGTGATAGGCGTGCAGTTCGCGCATCACCGTACCAACTGCCTCGGCCGGCGGCTGCAACCGCGTGGCGCGTAGGGAACGGGACATTACCCGCTGCCCGTACGGCTCCTGTCCCGGCGGCTCGGCGGCCCACACCCCGTCGCTGACCACGAAGAGGCGGTCGCCCGGCGCGAGTTGCAACTCCTGCAGCTCGTAACGGGTCTCAGCGAACATGCCCAGCGGCATCTGCTGCTCCAGCTTCACCGGCTCGACCACGGATCCGCGCATTCGCAGCATGTGCGGGGAGCCCGCGTCGACCGCGCGTACCCGGCCGGTGCGAGTGTCCACCTCGAGCAACAGGGTGGCCACGTACCGACGGCCCCGGTGTTGGTAGAAGACCGTGTCCGAGGCCAGCTCGGCCTGCTCCACCAGGCCGCCATCCGAGCGACGCGCGTTGCGCATCGCGTTCACGGTGACGGCGGTCAGCATCGACGCGGCCAGGCCACTGCCCTCGCCGTTGAGCACCGTCAGGGTGAGCAGGTCGCCGTCCAGGGACCAGTCGAAGTGGTCACCACCAACGGTGTACGCCGGCTCGAGCTGACCGGCCAGATCGAACGCGTGGTGCGCCACACTACGACCGGGCAGCAGGTCCCACTGCATCTCGGCGGCCATCGTCAGTCGCTCGCGACGGCGGGCCCGCCGGTAACGGTCGGTCTCCCGGTCCGCCGCACGCATCGCCACCGCCAGGGCACCGGCGATGTCCGTCGCGTAGCCGGTGACGGCCGGCCCCGGTACGGCGGGAAGCTCGATCAGCAGCACGCCCAGCCGCTCCCCCCACACCGTCAGCGGCAGGTAGAGCCGGCACGCACCCTCGACGACACTGTCGCGCACCGGTTGCTGACTGCTGAAGCAGCGCTGCGCCACGGTGTGGCAGGCCAGGAACCCGGCCGCCGGAAGGTCCGGATCCAGCACCGGCCACAGCCCGCTGATCCGGTAGTCGGCGACGAACACGTCGGTGCGGAGAGCGCCCATCGTCGACCGGATAGCCCGGTCCGCCGCTTCCGCCAGTTGGTCGGGCGGGGCCTCGCGCAGCGCGCGCGACACCACGTCCGGCGCGTCCACCATGGTCGTCCTCTCCGAAAGCTTGCTACAGGGCAAGCATCATACGGACGCCCTCGGACGGCAAATCCGCGCGGTCAGTCGCCGCCGCGGGTCGCGAGCACGCCATGGAACGCGTCGGGCACCTCTGCCGGCGGACCCTCCGGCCGCCACCGGGCGACCGGGACGATCCCGTCGGCCGTCGGCGCCCACCGACCCAGCAGCGGCGCGAACGCCGCCGGCGGACGCATCCGGAACTGCGGCCCCATCATCGCCAGCGCCTGCGGGTGACCGGCCAACTCCTCGGTGTCGAAGTCCACGGCGAGCAGGCTGCCCGGCGCCGCCCCGGCGTACAACTCGTCGAGGGTGCGGGTCAGCGTGGCGTCGTCGAGGAACGCGGCGAGACCGAGAAAGACCAACCCGACCGGCCGCCGGCCCCAGCCCGGAACGAAACGGTGCAGCTGCGCCGGGTCGATCGTGCCGATGTCGGTCGCGTCACCGAAGCCGTAGCCGGCCCGGTCGCTGCCGGCGAGGATGCTCTGCCCCAGCCGGATGGTGACCGGGTCGACGTCGGTGTAGAGAACTGTCGCGTCGGTGGCGACCTCGTGCACGTTGCCCATGGTCGGCACCCCGGCTCCGAACACCAGGAAACCGTCCATGCCCTGCCCGGCCATGGCCCGCACCGCCCGACCCAGGAACGCCCGCAGCTCCCGGAACACCGGCGCGCACGGCCCGTACGCCTGCTCGAACGCCGTCGCGGCGGCCACGTCGACGGGGAAGTGGTGCTCCCCGCCGAGCCAAAAGTCGATCATGCGAGCGGTGCTCGGCTGGTCCGGTTCACCCATCGACGATGCCCCTTCCCCGGCCGGTCGTCGCCAGCGTACCGACCCGGACGCGCTCGGCGGTATCGCGACGCGGAGGCGTCTCCGCCCGTGATACTGGCCGCGAGCGGGAGGTGAGCGGTGAACTCGGCGAACAACGCGGCGGTCGTGGTCGGCGTGGACGGCTCGGAGCAGGCGCTGCGCGCCGTACGCCTCGCCGCCACGGAGGCAGCGCGCCAGCACCGGCCGCTGCGGGTCGTGCACGGCTTCATCTGGCCACTGCTGCACGTGCCGGTCTCCCCCGCCCCGGACGCGCCACCCGGCGGTGGGCTGCGCCACCGGGCCGAGGAGCTGGTCGAGGCCGCGGTGGCCGAGGCCGAGGCGACCACACCAGGGCTGTCGATCTCCGGCGAGATCATCGACGGTGAGGCCGCCGCGGTGCTGGTGGGCGAATCCCCCACCGCCGCGCTCATCGTGCTCGGCGACCGCGGGTTGGGTGGCTTCTCCGCGTTGGTGGTCGGCTCGGTCGCGGTGCAGGTCGCCGCGTACGCCGACTGCCCGGTGCTCGTCGCCCGCGGCGCGCAACGGCCCGACGAGCCGGTGCTGGTCGCGGTGGACGGTTCGGAGGCCTCCCGGCTGGCGGCCGACTTCGCCGCCGAGATCGCCGTGTCGCGCGGCGTGCCGCTGGTGGCGGTGCACGCCTACCGGCACCCGGGCAGCAGCGGCCCGGGCGACATGCAACCGCTGGTGTACGACGAGGCGAAGCTGCACGGCGAACAGGAGCGGATGATCGCCGAGTGGCTCACCGGGCTGACCGAGCGCCACCGGGAGCTGCGGCTGACCTGCCGGGCAGTGCACGGCCGGCCGGGTGCCGTGCTCGCCGACGCGTCCCGCTCCGCCCAACTGGTGGTCGTGGGGGGGCAGGGGCGCGGCGAGGTGACCGGGTTGCTGCTGGGCTCGGTGAGCCAGTCGGTGCTGCACCACGCGCAGTGCCCTGTCGCGGTGGTCCGGGCTCCCCGCTGAGAGCCGAGGTTGGCCCGCCGCCAGACGGGTAGACGGCCGCGGTACGCCCAGACCGACGAAGGAGGCAGCAGATGCCAGGACCACGGCCGGGCAGTAACGCGTACGACAAGCAGCGGGCGCGGTTGCGCAACGCGATCGACGACTCCGGACGCCGGGTGCCCGACGGCAAGGCCAACAAGGTCGCCAACAGGATCCTCCAGGAGGATCGCGGCCAACGGGGCGTGGTGCGCGGTGACCGCACGTACGGCCCCAAGGGCGAACGCGAACCGGGCGACCCGAAGTGAGGAGGGTCGACGTGACCGACGGCGCCATCGCGGGCGCCGTCGGCAGCACCGCCCTGAACGTGGTCAGCTACCTCGACATGGCCCTACGGGGACGGCCGGAGAGCAACACCCCGCAGGAGACCGTCGACCGGCTGGCCGGGATCGCGCACGTGGACCTGGGGTCCGGGGCCCGGGCGGCCAACCGCCGCTCGGGCCTCGGGCCCCTGATCGGCTACGGGCTGGGCATCGCCGCGGGCGTCGCGTTCGCGCTCTACGCCGGTGGTCGGCGCCAGCCACTGCCGATGGCCACCAGCCTGCTCGGTGCCGGCGTCATGACCATGACCGACGGGTCGATCACCGCGCTCGGCATCAGTGACCCGCGTACGTGGCGGCGCTCGGACTGGGTCTCCGACATCATTCCGCACCTGGCATACGGGCTGACGGCCGCCGCAACCTGGAACAGGTTGCGGCGGCCGTCAGGTCGCAGTCGCTAGTCAGCGGGTGTCGCTGTCGTCCTCGGCCGTCGGCTCACCGGCCGGGCCGTACGGCGACACCTGCCCCTTGGGCACCGGCCGACCCTCGTCGCCGCGCGACGAGCCACGGTTGAGCGGGTGCCCGGTCGGCTTGGGCCCCTTGCTGTCCTGGCTGGTGGATCCCTTGGCGTTGCGCCGGAGCTCTTCCTGCTGCGGGTTGACCACGGGTGTCTCCCTTCCGGGTACGGCAGGCGGCATCGACCGCCTCCACCGCCGGCATACCCGCCCGCTCCGGCGGCATTCCGGCCCCGGTCACCGGCGAGACGGCTAGTGGGTGACGGATCGGGTACCCGGTCGGTGTGGGCAACGATCGAACGGTGGTACGGGTCCTGCTGGACCGGCGTGGCCGCACGTACGCGGAGGAGGCCGGCATCCGTCTCTCCGACCGCCCGGGGCCCCTGTATCAGCTACTGGTGCTGGCCACCCTGCTGAGCACCCGGATCCGGGCGTGCGTGGCGGTGGACGCCGCACGGGAGCTGTTCGCCGCGGGCTATCGCACGCCACAGGCGATGGAGGCGGCCACCTGGCAGCAGCGCGTCGACGCGCTGGGCCGGGGCCACTACCGCCGCTACGACGAGCGGACCGCCACCATGCTCGGCACCGGCGCGCGACTGTGTCTGGATCGCTGGCACGGTGACCTGCGACGGCTGCACCGGGAGGCCCAGGGCGACCCCGCGGGGCTGCGCCGACGGCTCACCGAGTTTCCCGGCATCGGCCCCACCGGCGCGGACATCTACCTGCGCGAAGCTCAGACGGTCTGGTCGGACCTGCGCCCGTACGCCGACCGTCGGGCCCTGGCCGGGGCGAAGCGGCTGGGTCTTCCGGGCTCCCCGGACGGGTTGGCCGGTCTCGTCGACGAGCCGGACTTCGGCCGGCTCGCCTCAGCGCTGGTACGGGTGGCACTCGGCGAGGAGTCCGCCGGCGAAGTCACCCGCGTCGCGGCCCGCTGAGGCGCTCACTTCACCGTCTTGTCCCCCGGCCGGGTCAGGTGCCACACCAACAGAGCGGCGAGCAGCGCCAGGATCACCACCCCGCTGGAGATGCCAGGGCCCTCCTCGGGGCTGCGGCCGGCGCTACCGAAGTAGATCACCGCGAGGCCGGCCAGCACCGTGACGAACGTACGCAACCCTCGGTCCTTCACGTATCGCACCGTAGGCCGGTCGAATCCGTCCTCGGGATCATTCGGGCTGATTGTCCCTCTTCCGGGTCGTGGTCAGCGGTCCGTGACGAACCCCCGTAGCCGCACCCGGCGCACCGCCCGGTCGGCCACCTCCACCACCTCCAGGGTCAACCCGGGCAGCCGCACCGTCTCCCCCGGCTCACCCGGCAGGTGCCGCAGGCGGGCCAGCACGAGCCCCGCCACCGTGGTGTAGTCCCGTGACAACGGGAAGCTCAGCCGCACCCCCAGATCGGGCAGGTCGTGCAGTGGGAAGTCGCCGGGCACCAGCAGGGACCCGTCCGATTCCCGAATCACCCCGCGCACGTCACGGTCGGTCTCGTCGTACAACTCGCCGACCACCTCGGCCAGCAGGTCCTCCATGGTGACCATCCCATCGATGCCACCGTGCTCGTCGACCACCAGGGCCATCTGCTGATGCTCCTGACGGAGCCGACGCAACGCGTCGGCGACGGGCAGGGTGACCGGCAGCAGCAGCGGCGACCGGACCCGCTCGCCCACCATGACGGTGCCGGCCTGCACCAGGTCGCGGATGTGCACCACGCCGAGCACCTCGTCCAGCCCTCCAGGGCCGGTGACGGGAGCGCGGGACCGCCCGGCGATGGCGAGCTGACGCACGCCCTCGTCGGCGGTCAGGTTGGCCGGCAGTGTCGTCACCTCCCGCCGGGCCACCAGGATCTCCCGCAACGTCCGGCCGGCGATGTCGAACGCCCCGGTCAGGATCTCCCGCTGTTGGGGTGACAGGCCGTGCTGGCTGACCAGCATCTCCCGCAGCTCGTCCTCGGTCATCTCCTCCCGGTTGGCTCGCGGGTCACCGCCGGCCACCCGTACGACCGCGTCGGTGGCTCGACTGAGCAGCCACACCGCCGGTCGGGACACTCGGGCGAGCAGGTCCAGCGGGCCGGCGCTGAGCAGCGCCCAGCGCTCCGCCCGCTGCATGGCCAGCCGCTTCGGGGCCAACTCCCCGAGCACCAACGTGACGAAGGTCAGCAGCACGGTCACCAGCAGCACCGCGGCGGGGCGGGCCGCGCCACCGAGGAAGCCCAACGGGCCGACCAGCGGCCCGGCCAGTGACACGGCGGCAGCCGCCGAGGCGAGAAAACCGGCCAGGGTGATGCCGAGCTGAATGGTGGCCAGGTAGCGGTTCGGGTCGCGGGACAGCTGCACCAACCGGTCGCCGGCGCGGGACCGCCGGCCCAGCCGCCGCAGCTGCCCCTCGCGCAACGTCACCAGTGCCATCTCACTGCCGGAGAGCGCGGCGTTGATCAGCACCAGCACGGCCACCAGCGCCAACTGCCCGAGCTGACCGCCCATCGCGCACCCCCGTCCGCCGCCTGAGGTCACTCAACCGCAGCGGGGCTGGCTCCGGGTCCGGTTTCGCCCGCGCCCCCGCTCAGTCGACCTCCAGGTCGTCCAGCGAGATGGCATGGGTCATCAGCCACCGGGCCAGCGCCGACATACCGAACAGCCAGAGCGGCACAGACTCGGTGGGGCCGTTGGTGGCGTAGATGGCGAACCGCAGGTCGGGCGCGCGGTACGCCTCGATCCGCCACCGGTGCTGCCTGTCCCGCCAGACCGCCGAAGGGTCCATGGCGTCACCGTAGGTGACCACCGCCGACCCGGGGGCCGGTTAGCCCGGCACCACCGTCACCCCGAGCAGGGCACGGGCAGCGGACACCAGAATGGCGATCCCGACCCCGGCGAGCACCAGCCAGCCGAAGCCGCGCCACCCCGAGCCACGGTCGGGAACCGACGCCGACGGCGGTCTCCACAGCTCCCGGTACGACCAGGCCAGCACACCCACCCCGAACGGCAGGAGCCCCACCCAGAACCAGAACCACCGGGTGCCGATCAATGGCGGCGCGCCGCCGATCAACCTGCCCAACCAGAGCAGGGTCAGCACGCCGGCGAGCAGAGCGGCGGCGTCCGCGATCCGGTGTGTGAGGGCGCCGTCGGCATGCCACGGGCCGGCGACCGCGGCGAGCCGCGCGTCCCGCCCGGCGCCCACCGTCGGGTCCGGCTCGACGGGGTACGAATCCGAGGCGGGCGGCTCGACGAAGGCGTACCGGGTCCGGCCGTTCGGCACGGTCCAGGCGAGCATCGCGCCGTTCGTCGCGTACTGCGGTTCCGGCCGGCTCCCCCAGTACGGGTCGTCGTTCCAGCCGTACGCCCGTTGGAAGGTCACCACCTGGCCGGTCGCCAGATCCCGGTCGAGCTGGGCTTCGGTCGACTCGCGGGGCTCGACCCACCAGGCCAGAGCGGCCCAGAGCACCCAGAGCAGCGGCAGCCCCCAGCGCAGCGTCGCCGGGACAACACCGCGCCACCGGCCACCCAACGGCCGCGACGGGAACACCTCAAGCATGTTGCCACCGTCGCACCCCGGCGCGATCGTGTCAGCCCCGGTACACGCCGGCGCTCAGGTGACGACGATCCGGGCGTCGTCGGGCAGTCGTCGGGTCGCGCCCCGACGGTCCAGCAACTCCAACAGCGGCACCGCCACCCGGCGGGTGGTGTCCAACGCCTGCCGGGCCGCGGAGAGGGTGAACGGTTGGGGCAGCCCGGCCAGCACCCGGACCGCGTCGTCGAGCGCGTCGGGCAGCAGCACCACGTTGTCGGCCAGCCGCAGCAGGGCGCCGGCACGCACCGCGGCCCCGATCTCCCGGGGACCCAGACCGAGGTCGACGAGGCGGTCCGCTTCGGGGGCGCGGAACGGCCGGTCGCCGTACTCGGCGCGGACGCGCTGCACTGCCCGTGCCACCGGTTCGGGCAGCGCGTCGACGCCCGCCGCCCCGACCCGACCCGCCTGGATCCGCAAAGGCGGCCGGACCAGCGCCTCGACCAGCACCCGGTCGGGCAGGGCGAGACGCTGACGCAGGGCGTCCACCGGCATCCCCGGCTCCAACGGGTGCTCCTCGGCGTAGCGGGCGACCTCCTCGGTCAACTGGTCGCGGAGCCGCCGCCAGTGCGCGGGGTCGGCCAGCCAGTCACCGGCCACCGGCTCGGCGTGCACCGGCACACCCATCCGGATCAACGCACCGGCCCGGACCAGCCGGCGGCGGCGCAGCTCCCCGGCCAGGTCGGGCCGACCGTCCAGCTCGGCGAGGACCTGCGCGCGGGCGGCGGCGGCCCCTCGGCGGACCAGCGGTGGTGGTGCCACGTCCAGCACCCGCACCCCGCCGGCCACGTGGTGCCGGCCCGGGTCACGCAGCACCGCCCGGTCGCCCACCAGCAGCGGCAACGGACGGGCCAGCCGCAGCCGTACCGTGTCCGGGCCCAGCGGGCGCACCCGGACCGGCACCGCCGCCGACCCGACGTGCAGGGTGAGCGTGGCGGGCAGGTCGGCGGCCGGATCGCCGGTGAGTCGGACGTCAACGAGGTCGGTGCGGTGGAACCGGCCCGGGGTGAGCAGCGCGTCGCCACGGCCGAGCCGGTCACGGGGCGTACCGCGCAGGTTGACCGCCACCCGGGCCACCGCCGCAGCCTCCGGTCGAGCCTCGCCCAGTGCGTGCAGGCCGCGGACCCGGACGGGTTCGTCGGCACCGGCCAGCTCCAGCTCGTCGCCCACCCGAAGACGACCGGCGCCGAGGGTGCCGGTGACCACGGTGCCGCTGCCCCGCACCGTGAAGCTGCGGTCGACCCAGAGCCGGACCGGGTCGTCCACCGCGGGGGCCGGCAGCCGGGCGGCGAGCCGGTCCAGGGCGGTACGCAGCTCCGGCAGGCCCGCGCCGGTCAGACCGCTGACCGCCACCGCCTGCACCGGGCCGAGGCTGCTCGCGGCGATCTCAGCACGGGCACGGGCCGTCGCCGGCCCCGGATCGGCCAGATCGGCGCGGGTCACCACCAGCAGGCCGTACGCGACACCGAGCGCGTCGAGCGCGGCCAGGTGCTCGGCGGACTGCGGCATCCATCCCTCGTCGGCAGCGACCACGAACAGCGCCGCCGGCACCGGGCCCACCCCGGCGAGCATGTTGGGCACGAACCGCTCGTGCCCGGGCACGTCGACGAAGGCGACGGTGCCGCCGGACGGCAGCGTCGTCCAGGCGAACCCCAGGTCGATGGTCATCCCCCGGCGGCGTTCCTCGGCCCACCGGTCGGGCTCCATGCCGGTCAACGCCCGGACCAGGGTCGACTTACCGTGGTCGACGTGCCCGGCGGTGGCGACGACGAACACTCTCAGTCGTCCCCGGGCACGCGCAGCACGGCCGCTCGGACAGCCTCGTCGGCGTCGGCGGGCACACAGCGCAGGTCGAGCAGGAGTCGACCCCGCACCACCCGGCCGAAGACCGGCTGGTCTCCGGTGCGCAGCGGCGCCGCGTACCGCTCGGGCAGACTCAGAGCCCACGAGTCCAACTCCACGCCGGGAGCGCCGCCGCCACCGACCACCGCGACGGCCGGCACCACCTCCGCCTTGCGGCCGTCCGCGCCGAGCCGGTCGCGTAGCCGCTCCACCCGCTGGCGCAGGGCACCCGGGTCGGCGTGCAGCGCGGCCCGGGTCGGTGTGTCCGAGTGGTGCAGGGTGGCGGCCAGCGCGGCCAGGGTGAGCTTGTCCACGCGCAGAGCCCGGGCCAGCGGATGACGACGCAGCCGGTCGATCAGCTCGACGTCACCGAGCAGCAGCCCTGCCTGCGGCCCTCCGAGCAACTTGTCGCCGCTGGCGGTGACCAGCGCGGCGCCGGCGCGCAGGGTGCCGGCCGCGTCCGGTTCGTCGGGCAGCAGCGCATCCGCGGCGAGCAGGCCGGAGCCGATGTCGGCGACCACCGGCACACCGAGGGTGGCCAGTTGTCGTACCGGGGTGGCCGAGGTGAAGCCGGTGATCTGGAAGTTCGACGGGTGCACCTTGAGCACGAACCCGGTCTGCGGGCCGAGGGCGGCGGCGTAGTCGGCGAGGGTGGTGCGGTTGGTGGTGCCCACCTCCCGCAGCCGGGCGCCGGTGCTCTCCAGCAGGTCGGGCAGGCGGAAACCGTCCCCGATCTCGACCAGCTCGCCCCGGCTGACCACGATCTCCCGGCCAGCGGCCAACGCGGTGGCCGCCAACACCAGCGCGGCGGCGCCGTTGTTGACCACGTGCACGGCGCCCGCGTCGGGCACGGCGGCGGCCAGCGCGTCGAGCGCGTCCCGGCCACGGCGGGCCCGACGGCCGGTGGTCAGGTCCAGCTCGACGTCGGTGTGCCCGGCCGCGGCCACCACCGCGGCGACAGCGGCGGATGACAGCGGTGCCCGTCCCAGGTTGGTGTGCAGCACGACACCGGTGGCGTTGAGCACCACGCGGGGGCCGGGCGCGGGGAGCGCGGCGACCGCGACGTCCCGGACCTGGCCGGGGCCGATCTCGCCGCGGCGGGCCCGCTCCTGCGCCCGGGCGACGACCGCCTTGACCTGGTCCCGCCCGAGCGTCGCGGTGGCCGCGGCCAGCAGCGGATCGGCGAGCAGCGTGTCGGTGCGCGGCACCCGACGTCGCGGGTCCACCGGGCCGTCGCCCATCGCGTCATCTCCTGCCCCATGTTGGCGGAGACGGACGGGAATCGAACCCGCCTGGCCCGGGTCCCGGACCACACCGGTTTTGAAGACCGGGAGGGGCACCAGCCGCCTGAACGCCTCCATCGGACATTCGATCACAGCACGGGCGAGGCCGCCCGGTCAGGTGGAAGTTCCACCCTCGGTCCGCCGAGCTTCGACCCGCTCACGCTGGGGCACCACCGTGTACCGAGGGTCGCGGGCGGAGGCGACGCCGCCGTAGAAGATGCCGAACCGGGTCACGACCGAGGCGGCCAGCAGCGCCACCCCGGACAACGCGCCGACCAGCCGGCTGCGTCGGCCGAGGAGCGCGCCGGCCACACCGGCTGTCGTCAGCAGCCGACCGGCACGCAGCAGCTGACCGGGCCGGCCCAGGCGGTAGGGCTCACTGAGCAGACCGAGGCGGGTCTCCACCCGATGCGCGCCGTACAGCTCCAGGGCCGCGCCGGCCACCGCCATCCGCCGGGCCGGCCCGGCCTGGGCCGGGGGCGCGGCGAGCAGACCGACGCCAGCGCCGCTGGCCAGGGCGCTGCCCGCGAAGATGACCGGCAGCTCCGGGTACGCCTCGTGCCAGGACGGCACCGCCGTGTCGGCGAGCAACACCCCGGTGTACGTGGCCAGCGCGGGCGCGGTACCGGCGGCGAGCAGTCCAGCGGCGTGCCCGACCGACGGCAACGCCCGACCGGCCAGCCCGAGCAGGCCGTGGCGGGGCAGCCAACCGGCGGCCTCGGCGATCGCGGCGACGCCGGCCGCCGGCCCGTACGCGGTGAGGATCCAGGTGCCCACCGACATCGGCGAGGTCGGCTTCGCCACCCGCAGCATGTGGTGGAACCGTGCCGGCCGGCCCAGGTCCCTGACCAGGAAGACCGCACTGGCGCTGACGGCTGCCAACGCGGTGACCCGACCGGCCCGGCGCAGCGCCGGCCGCGCGGTGAGCTGCCCACCCGCGGCGAGCAGCGACGAGCCGGCGGCCAGCCCGCCGGTGAACAGGTACGCGGCGATGTCCCACTTCCAGACCGGCGCCTTCAGAATGGGCCGACCGTAGTACGAGGTGAACTCGGCCTCCGGCACCCGCAGCTCCTCGCCGCCCCCGCGACGACCGCCCCGGCGGCCACCCCGTCGACCGGTGTGCTCGGCGTTGCGCTGCGGCGGCGAGGTCAGGTCCGCCCGGGCGTCGGTGCCCGCCGGTCCGCCGTGGACGCTCGCCTCCGGCCGCACCGGGACACCTCGCCGCTCGGAACGCTCGGCGGCCAGCCGGTCGCGGAAGCGGCGGAACTTCTCGCCCACCTCAGGGCGGTGCGGATTCACGAGGAACCTCCGACGAACGCGGCGACGGTGGCCGCCGCCATGGCGAGGGCCGCGATGCCGGCGCGCTTCCACATCTTCGGCAGGTCGCGAGTGGTCACGATCGGGTCGGGTGGTAGGCCGTACACCTCGGGCTCGTCCAGGAGCAGGAAGAACGCCCCGTCACCACCGACACCGTCGTTCGGGTCGTGCCCGTACAGCCGCGCCTCGGGCACCCCCCGCTCATGCAAAGTAGCCACCCGCGCGGCGGCCCGCTCCCGCAACTCATCCAGAGCCCCGTACTGAATCGACTCCGTCGGACACGCCTGCGCACACGCCGGAGTCATCCCCACCCCAAGCCGGTCATAGCAGAGCGTGCACTTCCACGCCCGACCATCATCCTTACGCTGATCAATCACCCCGTACGGGCACGCCGAAATGCAGTAGCCGCACCCGTTACAGATGTCCTCCTGCACCACCACCGTCCCGAACTCCGTCCGGAACAGCGAACCCGTCGGGCACACATCCAGACACGCCGCGTGAGTGCAGTGCTTGCACACATCCGACATCATCAACCACCGGAAATCAGTGCGCCCCTCCACGCCGGTGCCCCGACCCGGCGGCTGCGCACCCGGCATCCCGAGGAACTCCGGCCGTGCGCCACCGCCGCCAGGGCCTGCGGCGATCGGATTAGCCGTGCCGGCCGTGGTCGGGTCGCCGAGCACATCGGGCGGCCCGCCCGCGGCCATCCGGGCGGCGGCCGACGGCGTACCGGTCGGCAGCCCCGGATCCGTGCCAGTGCGCTCGCTGGTGCCGGCTGCCACGGCCGCCGACGCGGCGCTGACCGGGCCGTCGGTCGGCGTCCCCGCGAACGGCGGCGTACGGTGCCCGGCCGGGCGGGGTTGCTCGATGAACGCGACGTGCCGCCACGAGTTCGCGGTCAGCGCCCCGGTGTTGTCGTACGACATGCCGAGCAGGTCGAGCCCGCTCTCCGGGACGCCGTTCCACTCCTTGCAGGCGACCTCGCAGGCCTTGCAGCCGATGCAGACGCTGGTGTCGGTGAAGAACCCCATTCGCGGCGGCGCATCCACGTAACCGGCGTCGGGCGCCGGGTCCAGCGGGCCGTACAGGCTGTTCGGGTCAGGAAGCACGACGCTCCTCCCCCTCGCTGTTGATGGTGACCGCCGGGGCGTTCTGGCCCGGGGCGACCCCGGCGCGCCGCTGGTAGTCGCCGACCAGGTCCAGCAGCGCCGCGCCGGTCGGGCGCCTGCCGGGCCGGACGTCGCAGGTGCCGACCTTGCTCTCCTGGATCAGGACGTTCGGGTCGAGGCTGATCCCGAACAGGTCGTTGGCCGAGTCACCGGTCACCAGACCCTCGAAACCGAAGTGGTACGGCAACCAGACCTGGTGGATGATCCGGCCGTCGACCCGCAACGGGGTGAGCCGGTCGGTCACCAACACCTTCGCCTCGATGGCCGCGCGGGCGGTCACCAGATGCGCCCAGCCGAGATGGTTGAGCCCACGCTCGGTCGCCAACTCCGGCGACACCTCCACGAACATCTCCGGTTGCAACTCCGCGAGGGGCGACACCGTCCGACTCATCCCACCGGCGGTGTGATGCTCGGTGAGCCGGCTGACCGTGAACACGTACGGGAACACCTGGCTGTGTTCCTCCGGCGGGCTCGGGTTCACCGAGTTCACCGGATGCGCGTACATCTTGCGGGTCGGGTTGGCCTGCTGCCCGTAGAACGGGTTGCGCACCGGCGACTCGACCGGCTCGTAGTGGGTCGGCATCGGCCCGTCCAGGACACCGCTGGGAGCGTACAGCCAGCCCTTGCCGTCGCCCTGCATGACGAACGGGTCGTCGCCGGCGATGCCCTCCGTCCCCGATGCCCCGGGCGGCGGCCGGTACGACGGCGGCTTGTTCTTCTCGAAGTCCGGTACGTCGTAGCCGGTCCACTCGGCCTTCTCCGGGTCCCACCAGACGTAGCGCTTGCGCTCACTCCACGGGTTGCCGTCCGGATCGGCGGAGGCACGGTTGTAGAGGATGCGGCGGTTCGCCGGCCAGGCCCAGCCCCACTCGGCGGCCACCCAGTCCTGCTCGTGTCGGGACTTGCGCCGGGCCGCCTGGTTGACGCCATCCGCGTACACGCCGGTGTAGATCCAGCAGCCGATCGCGGTGGAGCCGTCCGCGCGTGCCTCGCCAAAGCTGGACAACGGCCGACCGGTCGCCACGTCGTACCCGTTGATCTCGCGCAGCACCGCCTCGGCGCTCGGCTCGACGTTCGGGCCGTGCGTCGGGTAGTCCCAGGTGAGGTCGAGCAGCGCGCGGTCGCGCGGCACGTTCGAGTCGGCGAGCTTTTCCCGCAGCTTGCGCCCCAGGTGGTAGAAGAACCACAGCTCCGAGCGGGCGTCGCCTGGCGGCTCGACGGCCTTCTCCCGCCACTGCAACAACCGTTGAGTCTGCGTGAAGGTGCCCTCCTTCTCCACATGGGAGGCGGCGGGCAGGAAGAACACCTCGGTGCGGCACTCCTCGGGCACGATCTCGCCGGTGGCCACCTCGGGGCCGTTCTGCCAGAAGGTCGCGCTTTCGATCATGAACAGGTCCCGGACGACGAGCCAGTCGAGGTTGGCCATCCCGAGCCGCTGCGCCCGGCCGTGCGCCGAGCCGACCGCCGGGTTCTGGCCCAGCAGGAAGTACCCCTTGATCTTCCCGTCGATCATGTTCAGCACCTGCTGGTAGGTGCCGTGGTCACCGGTCATCCGGGGCAGGTAGCCGTAGCAGTAGTCGTTCTCCGGCGTCGCCGCGTCTCCCCAGTACGCCTTGAGCAGGCTCGCCGCGAACGACCGGGCATTGCCCCAGAACCCCTTCTGCCCCGGATGCCGGATGCTGTCCACCCACTCGTCGAAACTCGGGTGCTCGGCGTGGTGCGGCATCGGCAGGTAACCAGGCAACAGGTTGAACAGCGTCGGGATATCGGTCGAGCCCTGGATGCTGGCGTGGCCCCGCAGCGCCATGACCCCGCCGCCGGGGCGGCCCATGTTGCCGAGCAGCAACTGAATGATCGCGCCGGTGCGGATGTACTGCACACCCACACTGTGCTGCGTCCAGCCCACCGAGTAGATCAGCATCCCGGTGCGTTCACGGCCGGAGTTCTGCGTCCACGCGCGGGCCAGTTCCAGGAACCTGTCCTGCGGGATCCCACAGACCCGCTCCACCATCTCCGGCGTGTAGCGGGAAAAGTGTCGCTTGAGGATCTGGTAGACGCAGCGCGGGTGCTGCAACGTCTCATCGCGCCGGGTCTGCCCACCCACCTGCGCGCCATGCGACTCGTGCGTCAGCCCAGCGGCGCTGTCCCGCTCCTGGGCGGTATGCCCGCTGCCGGACGAGCCCTCGTGTCCCTCGTACTGCCAGCTGTCCTGCACGTAGGTGCCGGTCTCCGGATCAAACCCGGAGAAGAACCCGTCGCCGTCCTCGGTATCGCTGAACTCCTCGCTGACGATCGTCGCCGCATTGGTGTACGACAGCACGTACTCCCGGAAGTCCAGCTCGTTGTTCAGGATGTAGCGCACCACCCCGCCGAGCAGGGCGATGTCCGTGCCCGCCCGGATCGGCAGGTACGCGTCCGCCACCGCGCTGGTCCGGGTGAACCGCGGGTCGACGTGGAAGACCTTCGCGCCACGGCGCTTGGCCTCCATCACCCACTGGAAACCCACCGGGTGCGCCTCGGCCATGTTCGAACCCTGAATGACGATGACGTCAGCGTTGGCGATGTCCTGCTGGAAATCCGTCGCACCGCCACGACCGAAGCTGGCCCCCAGACCGGGGACGGTGGCAGAGTGTCAAATACGGGCCTGGTTCTCGATCTGGAGCGCCCCCATCGCGGTGAACAACTTCTTGATGAGGTAGTTCTCCTCGTTGTCCAACGTCGCCCCACCCAGACTGGCGAAACCCAGCGTCCGGTTGATCGGCCGACCCTGCGTGTCGACGTCCTCCCAGGTCTGCTCACGAGCGGCGAGCATCCGGTCGGCGATCATGTCGAGCGCGGTGTCGAGCTCCAGATCCTCCCACTGCGTCGAGTACGGACGCCGGTAGCGGACCTTCGTCTGGCGCAGCGGGCTCGTCACCAGACTCTTACTCGCCGCGCCCTTCGGGCAGAGCCGACCCCGCGAGATCGGGCTGTCCGGGTCGCCCTCGATCTGACTGACCTGCCCGTCCTTGACGAACACCCGCTGACCACAACCCACCGCGCAGTACGGGCAGACCGAACGGGCCACGCCGTCGGCGTCCTCGGTACGAGCGGTGAGCGCACGGGATCCATCGGACTTGGCCGCGGCACCCCGGCCGAGCGGGTCGGTGCCGGTGAGCTGGCGGTAGACCGGCCAACCCTCGATGAAGGTACGCAGCCCCATGCCCCGACACCCCCTCCCACGCGAGCGACCCCATGAACATAGGTCAACCGAGACATCTTCGCGAGCCGGGGATCAGACAGCGCCGCCCCCGGCCGGTGGGCCGGGGGCGGCGCTGGTGTCGGTGTGCAGGTCGCCTCTCGGCGAG